>JAFECO010000243.1 GCA_018242085.1 Pseudomonadota bacterium | reverse complement strand
GCTGTCCCATGAGGCCGAGACCCATGCCCTGGAATGGAGCCGGACGGTATCGGCCTCGGTCGAATATTGGATTACCGCCGATCCGACCATGGCCGAAGGGACGGCCGAGCAGCGCCGCGCCGCATACCGTGCCGTAAGGGACACGCTAAAGCGCCAAATTGCCGCCCGGTTTGCCTGAAAAACCCTTGATTTTCGCCGGTTTCGGTGCAATCTCCCGGCCGTTCCTGGCGCCTTTTTCTTGTCGCGCGGTGGCCGGGAAAGCCGCTACACACTGTCCCGATCGCTTTTTGCAGAGGAAGAATGGCCAAGGAAGAATTGCTGGAGTTTGAAGGCACGGTCAGCGAATTGCTGCCAAACGCCACCTTCCGGGTGCTCCTGCAGAACGGCCACGAAATCATCGCCCATACCGCGGGCAAGATGCGCAAGAACCGCATCCGCGTGCTGACAGGCGACAAGGTCATGATCGAGATGACCCCTTATGATCTCACCAAAGGGCGCATCACCTATCGCTTCCGCTAGACCGGAACTGGTTCTCGCCAGCGAAAGTCCGCGCCGCCTCGCGCTTCTGGCGCAGGCGGGGATCGCGCCCGCGCATGTGGTGCCCGCCGCCATCGACGAAAGTGTCCGAAAGGGCGAGCAGCCGCGCAGCCATGCGCTGCGCCTGGCAACGGAAAAAGCATTGGCGGCGCAGGCCCGCCACGACGCGCCTGCTTTCATTCTCGCCGCCGACACGGTGGTGGCGTGTGGCCGCCGCATTCTGCCCAAGGCACTGACCGATCGGGATGTCCGGGACTGCCTGACCCTGTTATCGGGCCGCCGGCATCAGGTGATGACGGCGGTGGCGCTGCTGACGCCCGATGGGCGCCTCAGCACCCGTTTGGCGCTGACGCGGGTCTCGTTCCGCCGGCTGGCCGAGCCGGAGATCGCGGCCTATGTCGAAAGCCGGGAAGGGATCGGCAAGGCGGGCGGCTATGCCATCCAGGGCCGCGCCGAAATCTTCGTGAAGGAGATCAGCGGTTCTTATTCCAATGTCGTGGGGCTGCCTTTGTCGCTGACGGTGCAGCTGCTTCAGGGCTGCGGCGCTTGGGTTCCATGATATGATCTCGCATGGTGGCTGGTTCGCGATCCTTTCATGAGTGCTGAAATCCTCATCAATGCGGGGGTGGGGGAAATCCGCATCGCCCATCTTTGTCGCGGCCGCCTGGAAGAACTCAGCTTCGAGCGCACCATCGGCGGCGAGGAAGGCGCGCGCCACTGCCACAGCCATATCGGCGACGTCATTCTGGGCCGGGTCCAGCGCGTGTTGCCGGGAATGCAAGCGGCTTTTGTCGATATCGGGATGGAGCGCGCGGGCTTTCTGGGCCTGCGGGAAGCGAAAATCCTGGCGCGCCAGGCCAATGACGACACCACCATTTCCCAATGCGTGCGCGAGGGCGATGGCCTGCTGGTGCAGGTGATCAAGGATCCCATCGGCGACAAGGGTGCGCGCCTGTCCGCCGGCATCACCCTGCCGGGACGGCTTTTGGTGATGACGCCGGGCCAGGACGGCGTCGCGGTTTCCCGGCGGATCGAAGACGAGCCCCAGCGCGAGAGCTTGATCGCGCTGGGCCAAGAGCTGCTGACCCAGGAAGCGCAAAGCCTGCCGTCCGGCGCGGGCATCATTTTTCGCACCGCGGCCCAGGGCGCTTCGCTGGACGAGCTGGCGCTGGACGCGCGGATGCTGGGCGAAAACTGGCGCTGCATTCAGGACCGGGCCAAGACGGCGCGCGCGCCCGCCACGCTGTATCGCGATCTGGGACCGATCGAGCGGGCGATGCGCGATGTGGTGCGCGGCGATGTCGGCCGGGTGTTGATCGACGATGCCGGCGCGGTGGAAGCGGCGCGGGCCTATTGCCGCAAGGTGATGCCAGGGGCGGAAACCCGCATCGAGCTGGCAAGCCGCAAATTGTTTGAAGAGCGGGGCTTGGAAGAAGAAATCGCCGGCCTGTCCCAGCCCCGAGTGCCGCTGCCTTGCGGCGGCTGGATCACCATCGAAACCACTGAGGCGCTGACCGCGGTGGATGTGAATTCCGGCAGTTTCATCCAGTCCGGCGGGCTGGAAGAGACCAGCCTTGCCGTCAATCTGGAAGCGGCGGCGGAAGTGGGCCGCCAGATTCGCCTCAGGGGCATCGGCGGCTTGATCGTGGTGGATTTCATTCACCTGGGCGACGGGGCCAACGCCGCGCGGGTGATCGAAACCCTGGAACAGAGCCTCAGCTTCGACCGCGCCCCGATGCAGATCTCGCCGATGACGGAATTCGGCATCGTCGCCATCACCCGCAAGAGACTGCGTGAGCCTTTGGCCCGGCGCACCAGCATCGCCTGCACGGCATGCGGCGGGGTGGGGCGGGCCTCATCGCCCGATTGCGTGGCGCTGGAGATATTGCGCCGGGTCGAGCACGAAGCCGCCGCCAATCCGGGCGCCGAATTGGTGGTCACGGCGGCGCCGGATGTGGTGGCCTGGCTGACCCGCCACGCGGAGGAAATCGGTCCGGGCTTGGCGCGCCGGGGCGCGGGCCGCGTTCGCTTCGAAGCCGGTGCGTGCCAGGGGAGACGCTTCGATGTCGTCTGCCGCTAAGCCGCCCTGTCCGGTCTGCGGCAAACCGGCGGAGAAGGCCTTCCTGCCTTTCTGCTCCCCGCGCTGTGCCGACATCGATCTGGGCCGCTGGCTGAAGGGCGGCTATGTCATCCCCGGCCGGCCCGAAGACGATGCGGACAAGGGGCCTGCGCCATCGCCCGGCAAGGACGAACCCCCGGAAAGTTAAGGATTTTGCGCCGGTCCCCCAGCAGCGACCGGTCCCCGCTGGACAGGGCCGGAAGGGTCCTCTAATAAGCCCAACCTTCCGCCTTTTGGCGCGTGCCCAGGTAGCTCAGTCGGTAGAGCAGCGGATTGAAAATCCGCGTGTCGGCAGTTCGATTCTGTCCCTGGGCACCACTCTTTTCAGCCGCTTGGACCTGACCCGCGAGCGCGCGATCCCGCTCGGTTTACCTCTTCGGTAACGCCTCCGGTTGCTCCAGAATTTTTGCGGATGCTCCCCACCGCCAATCGTAGAGGTGATCGGCTTTTTGATCTGTCTCGCTCGCGCCTGATTTGTATCAAGAGGTCGCAGGCTTGAGCCCGGCGTCCTAAATGCAATGACTTGGCCGCGCTGCCTCCCACGAAAGATGCCTCGTCGGACACGCATATGTCTAGACAAAATGCTCTTGGCATTGTCGACTGGCGGCACGGCATTGATCAGGGGATCCGGCAGTTCAAGGGGGCATCCGCATGAGACCGAAATCATTCGCGTACGCCGTGATCGTCATGGTCGCGGCAATTGCCGCCAGCGTCGCCGGCAGTGTTGCCGCGCTCGCGCAATCCGCAAGCCCGCAAGCCGTGGGCACGTCTTCCGCCGAAACACCGGCCTGCACCGAGGGAACGCAAGTAGAGACTGCGGAGGGGCCGGTCTGCGGCACGGTCTCGAGCGGTGTCAGAACCTATCTTGGCATCCGGTATGCCGCGCCGCCCGTTGGTGCCCTGCGTTGGAAAGCGCCCCAGCCA
>JAFECO010000242.1 GCA_018242085.1 Pseudomonadota bacterium | reverse complement strand
TGGCGGAGGCGCCGCGCAAGGCGTTGTTCGAGAAAGGGCAGAAATTATGTTCGCTCTTCATCGATCTGGTCGAACAGAATTGCGCCGGCCATGGCATCGAAATCGCCACCTCGCGCGATCCCAGGGCCCGGGGCAGCCATGTGTCGCTGCGCCATGCTGAGGGCTATCCCATCGTGCAGGCCCTGATCGCCGAAGGCGTGATCGGGGACTTCCGGGCGCCCGACATTCTGCGCTTCGGCTTCACGCCGCTTTATCTCAGCTATGCGGATGTCTGGCGGGCGGTGGAGATCCTGCGGGACGTGCTGGCCACCGGCCGCTGGGACGATGCGCGATTCAAGGCGCGCGCCAAGGTCACCTGAGCCTTTAGGCTTTCCGGACGCGTCCCGTCATGTCTTCCGCCCTGGGCTCGAACTCAGGCTTGGGTTCGGGATTCCAGCGGAATTTGAAGGCGACGATGGAATAGGTATCGCGGATGCCCGGAACGGTCTGCAGCTTCTTGGTGACGAACTCGCCATAGCTTCTTTCGTCGGGAAGCTCGAATTTCGCCAGAAGGTCATAGGTGCCGGAGGTGGAGTAGACTTCCGCCGTTTCCGGGAAATTGTCGACCAGATAAGCGGCAACGTCGAATGCCTTGGTCAGCTCGCATTTGATCTGGCAGAAAATGGCCTTCATCGAAAAGTCTCCCGGCGCGATTGAAGTGGTGAGTTTAGACGGCTTCGCGGGTCAGGAGGAGACAAAATTCGTGCCCGCCCGCATCCTCGCTTCTTGACTCCGCCCCCCAAACCCCACGAGCTTTACACCTAAAATATCGCCGGGGAGGCCCCATGCGCGTCAAGGCCGTCAGCACTGTCCTGGTCATGCTGGCCATGGCGTCCGGCACGGCCTGCGCCGCGCCCTCCGTCGCACCCCGGCACGCGGACACGATCTATATCAACGGCAAGATTTTCACCGCCGATGCCAAGGACCGGGTGGTGCAGGCATTCGCCGTTGCCGGAAACCGGTTTCTGGCGGTGGGAGACAATGCCGCGATCCGGAAATTTGCCGGCAAGGGCACCCGCACGGTGGACCTTCAGGGCCATTTCGTCAGCCCCGGCCTGGCGGACGATCATTTCCACAATGAAGGGGGCGGCAGCGGCATCGACCTGTCCCATGTCCGCACCATGGCCGAATTGTTGACCACGGTTGCCAACGCCGCCGCGCAGACGGCGCCGGGAACGCTTCTGGTCTCCAATTCCGACTGGCACGAGGCGCAGCTCAAGGAACAGCGCCTGCCGACAGCCCAGGAATTGGACCAGGCCGCGCCCGGCAATCCCGTGGTGCTGGTGCGGGGCGGCCATTCCTACATTCTCAACAGCGCCGCGTTCCGCAAATACAATATCACCAAGGATACGCCGGTGCCGGCGGGCGGCCAGATCAGCCGGGACGCAGCCGGCATTCTGACCGGCGAGTTGTTCGACAATGCCAAGACGCTGGTGCCGCTGCCCCCGCCCAAGGCGCTGACCATGGATGACATTGTCGCGACCCAGAAGGCGCTCAATCCCTACGGCATCACGGCGGTCAGGATCGCCGGGTCCTATAAGGGCGACATGCTGCGCGCCTTGCAGCTATGGAAGGACGCGGCGGCGGCGAGCACCCTCAGTCTCCGTTACACGGTCTATATGCCCGGCTTTGACTTCCGCACGCCGCAGCAAGTGGACCAGGCCATCGCGCGCTGGGGCGTCAAACAGGACGAGGGCGATGATTTCGTCCGCATCGGCGGGATCAAGCTGATCGTCGATGGCGGCTTTGAGGGCGGCCATATTTCAAGGCCGTATCAAGAGCCCTATGGGCGCGGCGGCACCTATTCCGGCCTCACCGTGTCGCCGCCCGACGCCTATAACGCGGTGGTGCGCGAGATCAACCGCAAGGGCTGGCGCGCCGCCACCCATGCGGTGGGCGATGCCGCCGTCGATCAGGTGCTGACGGCGTATGAGCTGGCCAACAAGGACGCTTCCATCATCGGCAAGCGCTGGGCGGTCGAACATGCGTTCGTCGCCCGGCCCGACTTGGTCAAGCGGATGCAGGACTTAAAGCTGATGGTGTCGGCCCAGGATCATCTTTATCTCGCCGCACCGGCGCTGAAGAAATATTGGGGCATGGACCTGGCGGGCGAGGTGACGCCAGTCAAAACCTATCTCGATGCCGGTCTCTTGGTGGCGGGGGGTACGGATTCGCCCGTGATCCCGTTCAATCCCTTCTGGGAGCTTTATCATTTCGCCAGCCGTGACACGATTTCCGATGGGATCTATGGCGCGGATCAGAAGATCGCGTCGCGCACGCTTCTGCTTCGGCTGGATACCATCAATTATGCCAAACTGATCGGCGAGGACGATCATCGCGGCTCGATCGAGCCGGGCAAGCTGGCGGACTTCGCAATCCTCACCGAGGATTTCCTGACGGTGCCAGCCCAGAAGATTCCCGGCATCAAGGCGCTTGCCACCATCGTCGGCGGGCGGGAAGTCTATCGCGATCCGGAATATCGCTGAGGGAGGCGGGGTGAGCGACACAAGCTATCGGACATGGCCCTGGTTCGACGACGGGCATCGTCGTTTTGCCGATCGGCTGGAGGAATGGGCGGCGGCCGAATTGCCGGCCCTGCTGGGCGATCACAAGGACGTGGATGCGATTTGCCGCCGGCTTGTCTCGGCATTGGGCAAGGCGGGCTGGCTCGATCCGGCGGTGCCCAAGGATGGCGATGATTTCGACCTGCGTTCGATCTGCCTGGCGCGCGAAATTCTGGCGCGCCATGGGGCGCTGGCGGATTTCGCCTTTGCCATGCAGGGACTGGGCACGGGCGCCATCACCTTGTTCGGAACGCCGGAGCAGCGCCGGCGATGGCTGCCGGGTCCGCGTGGCGGCCGCCACCTGACCGGCTTCGCATTGTCCGAGCCGGAGGCGGGATCGGATGTGGCCGCCATGCAGATGACCGCCGAGGAAGTTTCCGGCAGCTTTCGTCTCGACGGCGTCAAGACCTGGATCTCCAATGGCGGCATCGCCGACCAATATGTGGTGTTCGCCAAGGATGGTCCCAAATACACCGCCTTCGTGCTGGCCGCCGACACGCCCGGCCTCAAGGTGGCGGAACGCATCGATGTCATCGCACCCCATCCCCTGGCGAGTTTGCGCTTCGACAATTGCCTGGTTCCACCGGATGCGGTGATCGCGGAGCGCGGCGCGGGCATGCGGGTGGCGCTGGCGAGCTTGGACATATTCCGTCCCAGCGTCGGGGCGGCGGCGCTGGGCCTGGCGCGGCGGGCGTTGGAAGAATCCCTGGCGCGGGCCGCCGCGCGGCCCATGTTCGGCGGCCGGCTGGCCGATCTGCAATTGATCCAGGCCAAGATCGCCGGGATGGCGCTGAAAATCGACGCGGCGGCGCTTCTGGTCTATCGCGCCGCCTGGGCACGCGATTGCGGCGGCGGGACGCGCATCACCCGCGAAGCCGCCATGGCCAAGCTGTTTGCCACCGAAGCGGCGCAGGAAATCATCGACGATGCGGTGCAGATCTGGGGCGCCGCCGGCCTGGTTTCGGGCGCGGTGGCGGAGAACCTCTAC
>JAFECO010000241.1 GCA_018242085.1 Pseudomonadota bacterium | reverse complement strand
CCCCGGCACCGGCGTGATCACGGCGGCGCTTTTGGAGCGCGGCATCGCGCCGGAACGGCTGACGGTGATCGAGTATGATCCGGATTTCGCGGCCGCCATCGCCGCCCGCTTTCATGGCGTGCATGTGATCCAGGGCGACGCCTTCGACCTCAAGCGCACCTTGGGCGCACGATTGACCGAACCCTTTGCCGGAATCGTATCGGGCATTCCGCTGCTGAATTTCCCCATGGCCCGCCGCCTCGCCTATATGGAAATGCTGGCCCACCAGCTGGCGCCAGGCGCGCCGCTGATTCAATTTTCCTACGGCATGCATGCCCCGGTGGTGCCGCCGCCCGGCCATAGCGTGCATTGCGCTGCCCTGGTCTGGGCCAATCTGCCCCCCGCGCGGGTCTGGGTGTACCGGAAGATCTGAAGCTTATGCTGCACGTTTTGCTGCAGCATGGGGTGCAGCATAAGTCTTTGCCGGCCCCCATCTGTCCGCCACGCGGGCAAGCCCGCTGGCGGACATCTTCCCCCGCCAATGGCTTCGCCATGCAGGGGAAGAAATCCTGTGTTTTCGTGTAGTTAGCTATTCCGCCGCTTCGGCCAGGACCGGCGCGGCCTGAAGCACATCCGGGCCGACATGGGCCTCGAACTTCTTGAAGTTGGCCCGGAACATCTCGACCAGCTTCTTCGCTTGTGCGTCATAAGCGGCTTTGTCCGCCCAGGTGTCGCGCGGGTTGAGGATCTTGGCGTCCACGCCCGGCACAGCCACCGGCACCCGGAATTTGAAATGGGGATCGACCCGCATTTCGACCGTGGCCAGGCTGCCGTCCAGCGCCGCATTGAGCAGGGCACGGGTGGCCTTGATCGGCATGCGGGATCCGGTGCCGAAAGCGCCGCCGGTCCAGCCGGTATTCACCAGCCAGCAATCGGCGCCATGGGCCGCGATCAGGTCGCGGAGCAGATTGCCGTATTCGGACGGGTGGCGCGGCATGAAGGGCGCCCCGAAACAGGTGGAGAAAGTCGGCTGGGGCTCCTTGCCCAGGCCCTTTTCCGTGCCCGCCACCTTGGCGGTGAAGCCCGACAGGAAATGATACATCGCCTGGCTGGGCGTCAGCTGCGAGATCGGCGGCAGCACGCCGAAGGCATCGGCCGTCAGCATGATCACATTTTTCGGGCTGCCGGCGCGGCCGGTGGGGCTGGCATTCGGAATGTAGTCGATGGGATAGGCGGCGCGGGTATTCTCCGCATATTTGGCGTCGTTGAGATCCAGCACCCGCGTTTCAGGGTCCATCACCACATTCTCCAGCACCGTGCCGAAGCGTTCGGTGGTGGAGAAGATTTCCGGCTCGGCTTCGCGCGAAAGTTTGATCACCTTGGCATAGCAGCCGCCCTCGAAATTGAAGACGCCATGCTCGCTCCAGCCATGCTCGTCGTCGCCCACCAGGGTGCGCGAGGCGTCGGCGGACAAAGTGGTTTTGCCGGTGCCCGAAAGACCGAAGAAAATCGCGGATTTTCCATCCTTGCCGACATTGGCCGAGCAATGCATCGGCATCACCCGCTTGGGCGGCAGGATGTAGTTCAGGATGGTGAAGACGGATTTCTTCATCTCGCCCGCATATGAGGTGCCGCCGATCAGGATCATCTTCTTGGTGAAATTGACCGCAATCACCGTCTGGCTGGCAGACCCATGCTTGGCCGGATCGGCGCTGAAGCTGGGCAGGTCGATGATGGTGAATTCCGGATTGAAGCCGTTGAGATCGTCGGGCGTGGGCCGGATCAAAAGCTGATGCACGAACAGGGAATGCCAGGCATATTCGGTGACGACGCGCACCTTGATGCGATGGGTGAGATCGGCGCCGCCGAACAGGTCCTTGGCGAACAACTCCTTGCCTTCGGCGAAGGCCATCATGTCGGCAAGAAGCGCATCGAAATGCGCCGGGCTCATCGCCTTGTTATTGTCCCACCAGACATGGGGCTCGGTGTTCGCGTCCTTGACCACGAATTTGTCGGTGGCGGAGCGGCCAGTGTGATGGCCGGTGAGCACCACCAAAGGACCGTCCTTGGCGACATGACCTTCGCCGCGCCGGACCGCTTCTTCGTAAAGCGCGGGCGCGGTCAGATTCCAATTCACTTTGCTGAGATTGCGGAAGCCATGGGCTTCAAGACCAAAGGCGGACATCATTCCTCGCTGAGCATGAGACCCCGGCATTCCGGTCGGCCGTGAACGTCAAAGCCTAATCGGCTGGCGCCCGCCTCACAATCTTGGGGCCGGATCGCGGTTAAATGCCAGTATTATCAACAGCTTGACGATTCAACCACCATGGAAGGTGCGCCGCCCATACAGCATGGTCACATTGATGCGGCGGTTCTCGTAACCGTCCTTAAATTCGATCCGGTCGGTTTCATGGAACAGATCGGAATCGAAGATCACGGCCCGGTTGGCGCGGTGAGGCACGACAATGGGCTTGGCGCCATGCTCGTCCAGAAAGGCGCGCATCGAGGGAACATCGGCATTGTAGCGCTCGAAATCCCAGTCCTGCGGCGCTTTCACATCCCACACCACCAGGCCGCCACTATCGGGATTGCGGTTGGCCGCGTCCGGCGCGATCCAGAAATTCACATTCACCGCGGCCTGGTCGGCATGCATGGGAATGCCCGCGAGGCTGCTGTCATATTTGAAGCCCCACATCAGCCCCAGCCCGTGATCGCCGATCACGGTGGGAAACACGTCGCGCAACTCGTCCGCGATCTGCGCCAGCAAGGGACAAGCGAAGCCGCGCGCCGGCACTGCGCCCAGATAGCCTTTCTCGTAAGACCGTTGCCACATGGTCGAGCCCCGGCAGAAGCGGCGCAGCGCCTCGAGCGCGGGCTCCGTGAGAAGATTGTCGATCACCACGATCTGCGGGCGGCTTTCCCGCCAGCGCCGCGCGACATCCTCGCGATTTTGGGGATTGACCGCCGGACCATCGATCCGTGCCCCCGGCTCCAGATGAAAGCCGGAGCTATTGATGCCATGCGCCATCATCCAGGCGCGTTGTTCGGCATCGTGCCGCTGTTTGTGCGGCGGATCGGAGCTTTGGGTGACGG
This sequence comes from Pseudomonadota bacterium, assembly GCA_018242085.1. Lineage (GTDB taxonomy): Bacteria > Pseudomonadota > Alphaproteobacteria > Micropepsales > Micropepsaceae > Rhizomicrobium. The sequence goes on along the minus strand of JAFECO010000241.1, from coordinate 534 downwards.
GCTTGTCGCCATGCACCATTTCCGCATGACGGCGATAAAGCGCCAATCCTTCCGGCACCCGCCGGGCTTCGCAAAGGATCGCGGCTTTGAGCGTCAAAGCCGGCGGATAATCCGGCGCAAGCGCCAGCATGTGATCCAAGGCATCGAGCGCATCCGTCAGCCGCCTTGTGACATGGAACATGGCGGCCCGCTTGTGCCAGGCGTCCAATTCCTCCAGCCCGGCCGGAACATCCTCCGGCTGCATGCCGAGCGCGATGGCGCGCTGGCGCGTGATCGCCGGATCGCCGGGAAGGATTTCCAGTGCCTTGTCGAAACTGGCGACGGCTTCCGGGATGCGCTCCAGGCCCACCAGCGCGCTGGCGCGCCCGCGCCAGGCGGCGGCGTGCCGGGGCATCAAGCCCACCACCTTGTCGAAACTTTTCAAGGCGTCGTCGAAGCGTCCCAAGGATTGCAACGCGATGCCGCGGTTGAGCCAGGCCGGGGCATGGTCCGGCTTGAGCGCCACCGCGCGGTCGTAGCTCGCCAGCGCGTCGG
>JAFECO010000240.1 GCA_018242085.1 Pseudomonadota bacterium | reverse complement strand
ACCCTGGCTTCGATGGCCCAACCATTCCGCTTCACGTCCTTTTGCGCCAGGGCAAGCTTTTCACCCGCGGCGGAGCGGATCATCAGTTCGACCAGATCCAGTCCCGTGATCATCTCGGTCACCGGATGCTCGACCTGCAAACGGGTGTTCATTTCCAGAAAATAGAAATTGCGCGCACCATCGACGATGAATTCCACGGTCCCTGCGCTGTCGTAACCCACGGCCTTGGCCAGCGCGACGGCTTGCTCTCCCATCGCCGCGCGGGTCTTTTCATCCAGGAACGGCGACGGCGCCTCCTCTACCACTTTCTGGTGGCGGCGTTGGATCGAGCATTCGCGCTCATTGAGATAGATCACATGGCCATGCTTGTCGGCCATCAGCTGGATTTCGATGTGCCGGGGCTCGGTGACGAATTTTTCCACCAACAGGCGGCCATCGCCGAAACTGGCCTGCGCCTCATTGCGCGAGGAGACAATGGCCTGACCCAGCTCCTCTTCGCTTTTGACCACGCGCAAGCCCTTGCCGCCGCCGCCCGCCGAGGCTTTGACCATCACCGGGAAACCGATCTCGCGGGCGATCTCACGGGCATGGGCTTCGTCCCGGATCTCGCCCATGAAACCGGGCACGGTGGAGACGCCCGCCGCCTTGGCCAGTTTCTTGGATTCGATCTTGTCGCCCATCGCCGCGATGGCGCGGGCATTGGGACCGATGAAGGCGATCCCGGCTTCCGCCAAGGCGGCGGCGAAGGATTCGCGTTCCGACAGGAAACCATAGCCGGGATGCACGGCCTCGGCGCCGGTGTCGCGGGCGGCCCGCACGATCCTGTCGACCTGAAGATAGGACTGGGCCGCGGGGGCCGGGCCGATATGGACGGCCTCATCCGCCATTTCGACATGCAGGGCGTCGCGATCGGCGTCTGAATATACCGCTACGGTGGCGATGCCCATCCGGCGGGCGGTCTTGATGATACGGCAGGCGATTTCGCCTCGATTGGCGATCAAAATCTTCTGAAACAAAGCTATCCCCGTGGTGCCGGGCCCGGCTGTTTTGTCCCGTGACAGTAGGGGGTTGCGAAGCCTCGGTAAACCGCTGTACGCCCATGGAAATGGCGAATATCCCCCGCGCCGCCGCGCTTGCGGTATTCCGCATCCATATCGAGAACGGCGTTTCCGTGGCCGCGGGCGTCGGGCTGACGGGGCTCTTGGCCGGCGCGGTGCTGGGCTTCGACGCGGCCGTGGCTGCCGCCGCCGGCGCGGTCTGCATCAGCATTTCGGACCAGCCGGACCCCTTGCGACTGAAACCCTGGATCCTGGGCTGGGCCCTCGCCATCGCGGTCTTCTTCACGGCGCTGGCGGCTTTCGCGGAATTCTGGTTTCCGCCCTTCGGCTTTGTGGCGGTGGTGATCTTCACCGGATTATGGACCGGCCTGATCTCGGCCTATGGCAAGCGCGCTTTGATCCTGTCCATGACCGGGGTGCTGACCCTGGTCTATGCCATGGGCCGGCATTTCTCTTCGCCGGGAGACGCCTTCTTCTATCTGGAGCTCTTCACGGCGGGGGCCCTGTTCTATGTGCTGTACGCCGGCTGCCTCGCCTGGATTCTGGACGACCGCGCTCGCCGATTGCTGTTGGCCGAAGCGATGCGAGGCTTCGCCATGTATCTGCGCGCCAAAGCCGCGCTGTACAATCCCGACACAGACGGTCCCGCGGCCTTCCGCAACCTGATCGACGCCCATGCGGCGCTGATCGACCGGCTGCAGGCGGCGCGGGACGCCATCTTTTCCCGCCGCAGCCATCCCATCCAGAAGAAGCGGATCGATTCACTGATCGCGCTTCTGGATGCCTTCGAAACCATGCTGTCCAGCGATGCGGATTTCGAACTGCTGCGCCGGTCGCGGCGGCGCGACCTCAAATGGCGGATCAACCGCTTCATCCTGATGATCGCGGAAGAGGTTGAGGGCCTGACCCTGGCCTTGCGCAGCCGCCATGCCGATGTGGTGCCCCATCCGCTGAAGGTCGAAGATGCGGAGTTGGTCGCCGCCGTGGCCGAAGCCAACCGCGAAGCGCCGGAAGATCAGGCGACCGATCACGCTTATTATGTCACCGCCAACAAGCTGGTGATGGCGGAAAACCATGTCACGCTTCTGGCCCGGACATTGGACCGGAGCACCCCGCCCTCTCCGCTTTCCGCCGAACTCGATCTGGCCCTGTTCCAACAGCGGGCGCCGCAAGGCCTGGGCGTGCTGCTTCAGCAATTCGACCTTTCCAAACCGGCCATGCGCTTCGGCATCCGCCTGTCGCTGGCAATGCTGACCGGCTTGCTCCTCACCTTGCTTTTTCCGCGCTTCGCCCATGCCAATTGGATTCTTCTTACCATCGCCCTGATCATGCGGGCGAATTTCAGCATCACTCGCCAGCGGCGCTGGGACCGTATCCTGGGGACTCTGATCGGCTGCACCGTGGCGGTGGCGCTGATCGCGGTGTCGCCGCCCGCGTTGCTCCTCGCCGTCATCGTTCTGGCGATCGGCATGGCCCATGCCTATGCCGGGGTGCGCTACCGCGTCACCGCGGCCGCGGCCTCCATATCCTCGCTGCTGCTGCTGCATTTCTCCGCACCGGGTCTTCGCCCGGAGTTTCTGGAACGCGTGCTGGACACGCTGATCGGCGCCGGCCTGTCCTATGCCTTCAGTTTTCTCTTGCCGAGTTGGGAACGCAACGACCTGCCCCGCCTGGTTGGCGGACTGCTGGCGGCCGACAAGGCTTTCGCCGATGCCGCTCTGCGCCGGATCCATGTCCGCCAGCCTTACCGGCTGGCCCGCAAGCGGACTCTGGAAGCGGTGGCGCAATTGTCCGGGGCAATCCGGCGCCTGGCCGACGAACCCAAGACCAACCGCCGCACCCTGGCTTCGTTGAATGAGCTTTTGGGCGCCAATTATGCGCTGGCATCGGACCTTGCCTCGATGCCCGTGCTGATGAAGACAAGGGGCGCCGAACTCGATCCCGTTCGCGCGGATACGCAGATCGAGGCGGCGCGGAACCGGGTGGCGGAACTTCTCACTTCCGGACCGATGCCGGATTCGGAGCCCGCGCCCGTTCGCGAATCCTTATCGGGATTGAAAGAGAATTTCGCCATGATCGTATTGGCGCGCCGCCTGGCCCATATCGAATATACCGCGCGCAAGGTGGCGCGGCTGGCGGCAAGGCCGGTGATCGCCGATGAGGATGAGCATGCGCATTGAAGGTTTCGTGATGGGATTTCTGCTTCTGGCCGCGCCGGCCCTGGCGCAGTCGCCGCAGAAACTGCCCCTGCCGCACGTGCCGGGCCAGCAAAGCTTGCAATTCGGCAATGCCGGCATCGCCATCACCATGCCCGCGCCCGAAAGCGCCGCGCCCATCATCGTCACCGCATCCGCCCCTGGGACCAGGCCGGTGTCGCTTTTCCTGGACCATGTTCCCGGCGCGCATGAATTTCCGCCCAGCATCTCGCTGGTGGAAATGGACCCCGCCAACAACACGCCGGAATTCTTCGTCTCCCGTTTCTCCGGCGGCGCCCATTGCTGTGCTCAAATCCACATTCTGGACCTGGTGGCGGGCCAATGGCGGATCATCGATGGCGGCAGCTGGAACGGCGACG
>JAFECO010000023.1 GCA_018242085.1 Pseudomonadota bacterium | reverse complement strand
CCGAACAGAGTCTGGTCCAGGCCGACATCATAGCCTTGGCTGGTTTCCGGCTTGAGGTTGGGATTGGCGAAAAAGAAGAAGGCCGGAAAATCCTCGAACAGCTGAACCAGGGACGGCGCCTTGAAGCCCGCGCCGTAGCTGGCATGGAGCCGCGTATCCGTCTCTCTGATCGCCAGCACCGGCGCGACATGCCAGGTGGTGCGGTCGCCGAAGCGGCTGTTGCTGTCATGGCGGACGCTGATGCTGTTGTGGAAATCCACGCCCTCGATCAGGCCCGGAAAGCTGGATTGCAACTCGCCATAACCGGCATTGGTGGTGATCCCGGCGCTGAGCGGCACATGCACGGCATCGCGGGTGGTCTCAGCGCCCAGGACCAATGTCTGGCCGTCGGCGATGGCAATCTGACCCTGCCAATCCAGCTTGATCCGGTCGCCGGATGCCGGGATCGAGCCATTGTCGGGATCGATATCGCTGGTGACGGTGCTGGAATAGCCGAACCCGATGGTCTGGTCGATCGAACCCAGCACCAGATGCGCCGTGGCGCGGGCATTATAGCTCTGCGTGTCGATGCGGGTTTGCAGCGGCGACGGGAAAGACGCGAAGGTCGACGGATCGAACGCATCTCCCGTCACTTTCGACAAGCTGTTGCTGTAGCGCCCGGCAAAGCCCAGATCGAGATTGCCTGTCAGGTCATAGCCCAGCTTGGTGGACGCGGTGACATTGTCGAAGAAATCGTCATTGCGCTTCTGGCCGGGCGGCAAAAGATCCAGCGGCGTGACGGGCGTGGCGCCGGCATGCAGATGTGCCAGGCTGGCGCGATAATGAAAGGCATCCTCGGAACCGCTCACGGTCGCGCTCTGGTTGAAGGTATCGAAGCTGCCGCCTTCGGCCGTCGCCGACACGGCGAGCGGACCGTTCCCCGACTTGGTGATGATGTTGACCACGCCGCCGATGGCGTCGGAGCCGTATAGGCCGGATTGCGGACCCCGCAGCACCTCGATCCGGGCGATATCGGCGCTGTTGAACTTGCCGAAATCATAGGCGCCATTGGGTTTGGACGGATCGCTGTCTTCCATCCCATCGACCAGCACCTTGGTGTGGTTGGAATTGCTGCCGCGCATGAAGATCGATGCCTGGCCGCCTTCACCGCCCGCCTGCACCAGGTTGAGACCCGGCACATCGCGCAGCACATCCGGCAATGAGCGCTGCTGGCGGGCATCGATGTCGGCGGCATCGATCACCGTGATCGAACTCGCCACCTGGTTGATGGGCGTGGCGATGCGGGCGGCGGTCACCACCACATTCTCCGACGGCACGAAAAAACCGGCCTGGCTCTGCGCCGAAGCGGAAAGAGTAAGCGCCGCCAATGCGGCGCTTGAAAGAAATAGGGATTTCAACATGACGTCTCCTGAACGGGTTCAAGAGCCGGCGCAGCGAATTCATGTCTTGAGATGTTCACGAACGCCCCGCGACGACTCCATTCTCGTCGCCGCAACGGTTCACCCCGTAATCTTCGGCGCACCCCGGCCGAAAACTGGACGACCATGCGAGGCAGGTTTCCTGGCTTCCGGGTTGTCGCTTTCATCCGCCTTCCCGACCCAAGGGTCAGTGGCAATTCGGATGCGTGCTCGCCGGTTACAGTTGCGGGGGCAGCCACGGCATCACACCGCGTTCCCTACACCTTGCATGTGGGCCGGTTTGTGCGCCATCGGATGGACAAAAGCAACCACGCAACCTTCATGCGGATATGGCAAACCACACAACCTGCCCAGGGGATTTGGCCGCTACCGGCCGCCCCGGCTTTGCGCTAGGGTTTCAGGGAATTTCCAACGACCAGAGGACCTCCCATGCCGCTGCAGATCAATGATATCGCCCCCAATTTCGATGCCGAAACCACTGAAGGCAAAATCAATTTCTATGACTGGGCCAACAACAATTGGGTTGTGCTGTTCTCCCATCCGAAGGATTTCACCCCTGTCTGCACCACAGAGCTGGGCCGCGTCGCGCAGCTGAAGCCGGAGTTCGACAAGCGCGGCGTCAAGGTGATCGGCCTTTCCGTCGACCCGGTCGGCAATCACGCCAAATGGGCGGCCGATATCGCCGAAACGCAAGGCATGGCGCCCAACTATCCCATGATCGGCGACACCGATCTGAAAGTCTCCAAGCTTTATGGCATGCTGCCCGCCGACACGTCGGGCACCTCCGAAGGCCGCACCCCCGCCAACAACGCCACGGTGCGCAATGTCTTCATCATCAGCCCCGACAAGAAAATCCAGCTCCTCATCGTCTATCCCATGACCACGGGCCGGAATTTCGACGAGATCATCCGGGTGATCGATTCCATGCAGCTCACCGCCAAGCACAAGGTGGCGACGCCGGTGGATTGGAAACAGGGCGGCGATGTGATCATCACCGGCGCGGTCAGCGACGAGGAAGCCAAGACCCTCTTCCCCGGCTACAAGACCCACAAGCCCTATCTGCGCACCACCAGGCAGCCGCAGTAAGCAGCGCGTTTATCCGCAGAAAGCGCCAGATGCCCGAAACGGCGTCTGGCGTTTTGCATTTTCCGCTTGCCCCGTCCCCTGGGGCCGCCCTTCAGGTCCGGCGCGTCGATAGTTAGAGTTCGATCATGAATTTGAGCCCGACCGAGACCGCACGCCGCTTTGGCGTCAGCATCAAGGCGCTGCGCTTGTATGAGCGCCGCGGCTTGCTGAACCCGTTGCGCTCCCAGGCGGGCTGGCGGACCTACGGCCCGGACCAGACCGCCAGGCTGCATCAAATCCTGGCGCTCAAGGGCCTAGGCTTGTCGCTCACCAGTATTGGCCAACTTTTGTCTTCGGCCGACACGCTGGACGCCGTGCTGGGAATGCAGGATCAGGCATTGGTCCAGGAAGGCCGGCGGATCGCCAAGGCGCTGGCCCTGATCCGCAAGGCACGGGCCAAGCTCAAGACCGGTCGAACGCTTTCCATCGACGATCTCGCAACCCTCTCCAAGGAGACGTCGATGCCATCCAAACTCACCCGCCCCACCTTGTTTCACCCCGCCTTCGTGCCGCATCAGCATAAATATTTCCGGCCCGAAGAACTCGATGCGCTGGCAAGCCAGGACGGCTTCGACCAGGAGAAAGACATCGCGGAATGGGAAGCTCTGATCGCCGACCTGAAATTGCTGACAGCCAAGGGCGATCCCGCCTCGCCCGCATCGCAGGAGCTGGCGCGGCGTTGGCTGGCCCAGACGGAAAGTTTCACCAAAGGCGATCAGATCCTGGCCACCAAGCTGCGCAACATGACCAAGGACGCGATGGCCGATCCCGCAACGGCGGCACAAATGCCTTATTCCAAGAACGATCTGATTTTCCTTGGAAAGATTTTCGAGGCCCTCACCGCGCCCTGACAATCATCCGCGAGCGCCAGGTGTCGGAAACGGCGCCTGGCGCTTGCCCATTCAGTGACGCTTGAAATATTGAACTTCGCGCTCGTGCTGTTCGGCCGCCTTGCGGGATTTGAAGGTGCCGAGATTACGGCGCTTTCCCGTCTTGGGATTTTTCTTGCGCGAATAGAGCCGGTATTCGCCCGATGCCAGCTTGCGGATCATGGGTCCTCCTAGTCGATCCAAAGACCGCGCCTGCGGTGCCATTCTTCAATTGAGAGTTTCGGATATTCCCGAAAGCGGGCATCGCCCCGCCCGAAATCCGGTTTCACCCAGCGTGCCTTATAGCGCAACATCAAATGCACCTTCGACGGCGGCACCGGCAGTTTGGTGTCGATGGCCGATGCAAAAGGATGCACCAGCTCCGGCCATTGCGGGTCATACAGCCAAAGGGCTGTCGCGCATTTGGAGCAGAAATGGCGCTGGCCGCTGCTCTTTTCGCAACGACCGTCCGCATCCTCGATCTCGGCGTGGAAAATGCGGATCGCTTTCTTGCCTCGCACTTTCAGGGTCTTGTAATCGCCCATCAGGTTGATGGCGAAACCGCCGCCGCCCGCGGTCTTGCGGCAGATCGAGCAATAGCAGAGCTGGTACGGGTAAGGCGTGTGGCTCATCACGCTGAAATGCACGGCGCCGCACCGGCAGGAGCCTTCGAGTTTCATGGCCATGAAAATACCTCCACCGCTTAACGCACCAGCCGCTGGAAGGCTGCGGCCCGCGCCAATCCATGGCAGGATAGCGTCATGCATGAAGCGCCCGATACCGGTTTTGTCACCACCACCGTCGCCACCAAAGACGATGCCCGCCGCATTGCCGATGCCCTGCTGGCGGAACGGCTGGCGGCCTGTGTCCAGTTTCTGGCGATTGAAAGCCATTATGTCTGGAAAGGCGCGCGGATGGCCGAGGGGGAAATCATGCTTGTGGCCAAGACCCGGACCGATCTGTTCGACCGGGTCATCGCCCGCATCAAGGCCTTGCATCCTTATGAAGTGCCGGAGATCGTCGCCCAGAGCTTCAGCGCCGGATTTGCGCCCTATCTCGCCTGGATAAAGGACAATACCGGCTGAGCGGCCAGCGCATCGCCGTCTGCGATGCCTCTCCCTGCTTCCGGCGCAAACCGGTCCGGCGCCGCCGGCACGAATCTCGGCATCCCAAATCCATTTGGGATAGATATATTTGCGTCCGCCGTGTCCGTCAGAGCAAAAATGGGTATCATCGGGCCCCGCGTTAGAAATAATTATTATATTTCAATAGCCTAGGTGCCGAGTGATCCTTCTGATCGATAATTATGACAGCTTCACTTACAACCTGTTTCACCATCTGGGCGCGTTGGGCGCGGATGTGCGGGTGGAGCGCAATGACGCCCTGTCGGCGGATCAGGTTCTGGCGCTGAAGCCGCAAGGCATCGTGCTGTCGCCCGGCCCCTGCACCCCCAACGAAGCAGGCATCTGCCTGGAGCTGATCGAAAAGGCGGATGGCCAGGTGCCGATCCTGGGCGTCTGTTTGGGACATCAGGCCATCGGCCAGGCCTATGGCGGCAAGATCGTGCGCGCGCCCGAGCCAATGCACGGCAAACTGTCCAAGGTCCGTCACACCGGAAAATCCGTGTTCCGCGGCCTCAACAATGATTTCAACGCCGTGCGCTATCATTCCCTCACCATTGCGCCCGACAGCGTGCCGGAGGATCTGGAGATCACCGCCACCAGCGATGACGGCGTCATCCAGGGCGTGATGCACAAATCCCATCCCGTCCATGGCGTGCAATTTCATCCGGAGAGCATCGCGTCGGAGAATGGCCACGCCCTGCTCGCCAATTTCCTTGCCCTGACGCGATGAGCGGGACGTTCGATCTCAAGCGTCTGGCGGAACATCCCCTTACCGCCGACGAGGCCGCGCAAATTTTCGGCGAAATCCTCAGCGGGCGCGCGGAAGACAGGGACATCGAAGCCTTCCTGATCGCGCTTTCGGCGCGCAAGCCGGCGATTTCGGAATTTGTCGGCGCGGTGACGGCGATGCGGGCCCAGATGAAAGGCATCACCGCCCCGCCTTTGGCGATCGATCTGTGCGGCACCGGCGGCGACGGGCTGGGGACGCTCAATATTTCCACGGCCGTGTCCTTTGTGGTCGCCTCCGCGGGCGTTCCGGTCGCCAAGCATGGCAACCGCTCCATGTCGTCCAAGAGCGGGGCCGCCGATATCCTCGAAGCCTTGGGCGTGAAGATCGACCTGGACCCGGTGAATGCGGAGCGCGTGCTGAACCAGACCGGCATCGTTTTTCTGTTCGCCCAGACCCACCATCCCGCCATGCGCCATGTCGCGGCGGCGCGCCGCGCCATCGGCAAGCGCACGATCTTCAATCTCCTGGGACCCCTGGCCAATCCGGCATTGGTCAAGCGCCAACTGGTCGGCGTCTTCGCGGAAGAATGGCTGACACCCTATGCCGAAGCGCTCAGGGCCCTGGGCTGCGAGCGGGCCATGGTGGTGCATGGCCGTGACGGATTGGACGAGCTCACCACCACAGACATCACCTATGTCGCGAGTTTGGCCGACGGGGTCATCACCCGTTCCAAGATCGCGCCCGAAGATGCCGGTCTCAAGCGTGCCAGCCTCGCCGATCTTCGGGGCGGCGTGGCGGCGGACAATGCCAAGGCGCTTCTGGCGCTTTTCGCGGGCGAAAGCGGCGCCTACCGCGATATCGTGCTCCTGAATGCTGCCGCGGCCCTGATGGTGGCCGGGCGGGCATCGGATATAATGTCCGGCATGGAACTGGCGCGCCACGCCCTGGACAAAGGCGCGGCGCGCGCCAAACTTGAACAGTTGATCGTCCTATCGAACGCCCCATGAGCATCCTCGACAAGATTTTTGCCTACAAGAAAGAAGAAGTCGCCGCCGCCAAGGACAGGCTGAAGCTGGCCGAGGTGGAAGCGCGCGCCAAGGACGCCGACCCGGTGCGCGGTTTCCGTGCCGCGCTGGAGGCCAAGAAAGCATCCGGCGAATTCGGCCTGATCGCCGAAGTGAAGAAGGCGAGCCCCTCCAAGGGCCTCATCCGGGCCGATTTCGACCCGCCCGCAATTGCCGAAGCCTATGAAGCGGGCGGCGCGGCCTGCCTGTCGGTTCTCACCGACACGCCGTCTTTCCAGGGCGCGCCGGAATTTCTCACCGCCGCCCGCGACGCCACCCGCCTGCCGGTGCTGCGCAAGGATTTCATGCTGGAGGCCTATCAGGTCGCCGAAGCGCGCAGCTGGGGCGCCGACGCCATCCTGATCATCCTGGCCATGGTCGATGACGGCACCGCCCGCGCCCTGATGGAAGAAGCCGCCCGCTTCGGCATGGACGCCCTGGTGGAAGTGCATGATGAAAGCGAGATGGAGCGAGCCGCCAAGCTGGAAGCCCGGCTGATCGGGATCAACAACCGCAACCTCAAGACTTTCGTCACCGACCTTAATGTGACGCAGAAGCTGGCGCCCCGCGCGCCGAAATCGGCGCATCTGGTGGCCGAAAGCGGCTTGTCGGCGCCCGCGGACCTGAAGCGCCTGGCCCAGGCCCATGTCACTTCGGTGCTGATCGGCGAAAGCCTGATGCGGCAAAAGGATGTGGAAGCGGCGACGCGCCTGCTCTTGGGCGACGGGTTCCGGCAATGAGCAAGCTTTCGCATCTCGACGCCAAGGGCGCGGCCCATATGGTGGACGTGTCGGGCAAACCGGTGAGCGCGCGCGAAGCAAAAGCCGAAGCGACCATCCTTCTGTCTGAAGACGCGTTCACTGCGGTGATGGAGGGGACCGCGCCCAAAGGCGATGTGCTGGCCACCGCTCGCATCGCCGGGATCATGGCCGCGAAAAAAGTGCCGGAATTGATCCCACTCTGTCATCCCCTGGCCATCGCCAAGGCGGCGCTGGAATTCGAACCCGATCCGTCGCGCCACGCCATCCGCATCATCGCCACTGTGGCGACCACCGGGCAGACCGGCGTGGAAATGGAAGCCTTGACCGCCGCGTCGGTGGGCGCGCTGACCCTCTACGACATGATCAAGGCGGTGGACAAAAGCGCCGTGATCGAACAGGTCCGTCTGCTGGCCAAATCCGGCGGCAAGAGCGGCGACTACAAGGCGCCTCCCACCAAGACCGCTGCGCCTCCCGCAAGCCCCGCCTCGAAAGCCCGCGTAAAGCCCGCGCCGCTGATGGGCGAAGTGGCCGCGCCCCGTGCGCGCAGCCACGGCGCCGCAGCCGATCAGCGGCGCGAAGCCTTTCGCGCGTTCATGACGTCCCGCCGCCTCCGGCCCACGCTTTGGGCCAAGCAGGCCGGCGTTTCCAGCGGCGAGATTCTGGGTTTTCTCACCGGCCGCTCGCGGGGCTTCTCGCAAGAGGTTGCGGAAAAGCTGGCACGGGCGGCGCGCGTGCAAGTCGGCGATATGTTCTCATGATTTCGGTCGAAGAGGCCGTGGCGCGCATCGTATCGGCGCTGACGCCCTTGGAGAGCGAGCGCGTCTTGATTGAATCGGCCGCGGGCCGGGTCCTGGCCGCCGATACCCACGCCAAGGCGGATCAGCCGCCCTTCGCACAATCGATGATGGACGGTTATGCGGTGCGGAGCGCCGACAGCGGCACGCGCCGCGTGATCGGCAGCGCGCCTGCCGGACATCCTTTTGCGGGCACTTTGGGGCCGGGCGAGGCGCTGCGCCTTTTCACCGGCTCGGTGGTGCCGGACGGCGCCGATGCGGTGCTGGCCCAGGAAGACGCCCAGCGCGACGGCGAGCGGGTCGATTTCACCGAAACGCCCTTCGCCGGAAAATTCATTCGCCCGCGCGGGCTCGACTTTCAGGCCGGCGTTCTCCTGGTCCCGCAAGGCCGGCGCCTGACGCCGCGCGATCTTGCCTTGCTGGCGGCCGGCGATTTGGCAGAGGTGCCGGTGCGGCGGCGCCCCGTGATCGCCTACGCGGCCACGGGCGACGAACTTTCCCGTCCCGGCCAGCCGCGCAAGCCCGGCGGGATCGTGGCATCATCCGTGTACGGACTTGATGCCATGATCACCGGATGGGGCGGCGTGCCCAGGGATCTGGGCATCCTTCCAGACGAGCCCGAAGCCATCGCCGCGCTGGCCAAGGTGGAATGCGATCTGTTGATCACCTTGGGCGGCGCGTCGGTGGGCGAGCATGATCTGATCCAGGCCGCGTTGGGACCACATGGCTTTTCGCTGGATTTCTGGAAAATCGCCATGCGGCCGGGCAAGCCCCTGATCTTCGGGCATCTGGGCGCCACGCCATTCCTGGGCCTGCCGGGCAATCCGGTGTCCAGCATGGTCTGCGCCCTGCTCTTCCTGCGTCCCGCCATCTTCGCCATGCTGGGCGTGACGGCACAAACACCGTTCCGGAAAGCCCGCCTGATCGGCGCATTGAAGGCCAATGACAGCCGCCAGGATCATCTACGCGCGGCCTGCGAATGGCGGGAAGGCGATCTTTGGGCGAGGCCCTTTCGGGCGCAGGATTCCTCCATGCAGAAGCTTTTTGCGGAGGCCGACGCCCTGATCGTGCGAAAGCCGCATGCGCCGCCTGCGGAAGATGGATCCGTGGTGGAAATCCTGCCTCTCGATTGAACATGAAAATGGCGGCCAGGGGCCGCCATTTTCCTTTTCGAGGCTCTTAGAAACTGAGCCAGATTCCGTTGCGCCAATATCCCCGGCCATCATGTTCGCGCCAGCGATAGTGGCGATCCCGGTCGCGCCAGCGCCAATTGTCGTCATGAACAATGACGCCGAAATGCGGACGATAGCGATAACGTTCGCTGGTGTGCCAGCAATCGCCCGCCCGATTGCACACGATATACGCAGAAGCCGTGGTGGCTGTGCCGGCAAGAGCCGCAACGCCGATGATGGCTGCCGCCGCACCCTGCAACATCAGTTTTTTCATAGTCTTCTCTCCGCTTCCGAAGGCGTTTGCGCCGCCTCCACGAAGAAAACACCGGACACCCGGACGATGTTCCAGGGCCATTTTGTGGCAAATGCTGCCGTTGACGGAGGTATGGAACTAAAGTAGAACGATTCGCGATGTTTCGGCTTTGTTCGCGAGCGATTTGCGCGCAAATGCTGGGGAAAATCTTACCGGCCTTGGCCGGCGACAAGGGGATCGCGATGCTGACCCGCAAGCAATATGAGCTTCTGCTCTTCATTCACGAACGGATCCGCGAAACCGGTATCCCCCCGTCTTTCGACGAGATGAAAGAGGCGCTCGATCTCAAATCCAAGTCCGGCATTCACCGGTTGATCACGGCGCTGGAAGAGCGCGGCTTCCTGCGGCGGATGGAAAAACGCGCCCGCGCTTTGGAAGTGATGCGCCTTCCCGACAATATGGCGGAGACGGCGCGTCCCGCCACCACCCGCAGCCAAGCGCAGCGCATCATGCCCTCGGTGCGTCATGGGCGGACCGAAGCCCGCGCGACCGATCCCAGAAACAGCGCACCGCGCCGCGCCATGGGCGACAGCGAACATGCCGTCAATGTGCCGCTGGTGGGCCGCATCGCCGCCGGCACGCCGATCGAAGCCCTGCAGAACCGCATCGCCGATGTTCCGGTTCCCGGCGGCATGATCGGGCGCGGCGATCACTATGCCTTGGAAGTGACCGGCGATTCCATGATCAATGCCGGCATTCTGGACGGCGATACGGTGATCATTCAGGAAGCCGACAGCGCCAATACCGGCGAGATCGTCGTGGCGCTGGTGGACGATAATGAAGCGACGTTGAAGCGCCTGCGCCGGCGCGGCGACTCCATCGCACTGGAAGCGGCCAATCCCGCCTATGAGACGCGCCTCTATGGCGCTGACCGGGTCAAGGTGCAGGGCAAGCTGGTGGGTCTGATCCGCCGCTACTGAACCGGCTCTGTGATGACCCAGGGGCGATCGCCGCGCTGCCGGTTCACGCTGATCGCGCGTAAGGGTGAAAGCGTGATCGCATAGCCGCCTCCGTCCGCGATTTGTCGTGCGCCAAGCGCCAGACGGGGCTTGGCACAAGGTATCAGTGGCGCGGCGCTCACCACGATATCGGCCCGATCGCAATCCGCCTCCAAGGATTCGGGACGCGATGACATCGCGATCACAAGGCCATTGCGGTCCGCGATGCATCCCAAACCATCGCAGCTGAGGGACGCCTCGCCCACCGCATCCCTCCAATCACGGCCATCGCCGTCGCGCAGCAGCCAGCGCGTGGCGGCGAAGCGGTCTTTGGGAGGGCGCGGAAAATGGAGCCGCCCATCCTCTCCCCGCAGCGCAATGGTTCGCGCGTCGGAGGCGATCAGCATATCCGGGCGCTGCGCCATCAGCGCCAAGGCGATGCCCGCGGCCACCGGCACAAGCCCCCACCAGCGCCAGGAGAGCCTCCACAACAGGATCCACAATCCGCCCAAGGTGATCGACACCAGTGCCGAGAGTGGAAAGGCCGGGGTCACCGTCACGGCGCCGGGAAGGCCGGAAACAAATCGTCCCAGCCGCAGCATCCCGTCGATGCTCCACCCCATCAGCTGCAGCGGCGCATGCTCCAGGCCAAACGGCATTGCCGCGACGCTGAGCGCGGCGGAGGGCATCGTCACCAGCCCCATCAGGGGCATCGCCAGAAGATTGCCCAGCACGGCGTAATGGGTGGCGCGGCCAAAATAATAGATGGCGAAGGGCAAGGTGGCGAAGCTCGCCACCAGGCTGGTCAGGGCGATTCCGCGGATATGGCGATAGAGCCAGCTGTGCGGAATAAGCCGCGCGCGGCGCTGCTCCCACTCCGCCACCGCAACGAGGCTGGCGACCGCGGCGAAGGACATCTGAAATCCTGGCTCGGTAATAGAGACGGGGCGGACCAGCAACAGGATCACCGCCGCGAGCCCCAAGGAGCGCATCGAAAGCGCCGGACGATCGAGCAGGATCGCCAGCAGCATCATCGCCAGCATCACGAAAGCGCGGGTGGCCGATGAGGATGCGCCGCTGATCACGATATAAAACGCAGCCGCCACGATGGAGACGGACGCCGCCCATTTCTTGATGGGATAGCCCAGCGCCAGGGCCGGTATCGCCGCCAGCGCCGCGCGCACCAGCCAGAACAGCCCCGCTCCCACCAGCGCCATATGCAGACC
>JAFECO010000239.1 GCA_018242085.1 Pseudomonadota bacterium | reverse complement strand
TACGTGTCCACCGACGACGCCTATATTCAATCCGCGCGGGTCGATATCAGCACCGAAGTGTCCGGCCGGGTGCTTGAAATCAACGTGCGCGACAATCAGCACGTCAAGAAAGGCGATATTCTTTTCCGCCTCGACACGCCCCGTTTCAAGATCGCCGTCGAAGACGCGCGCGCCCAGCTGGCTGCCGCCATGATCAAGGTGCCCGCGCTGGAAGCCGACTATCGCCAGCGCCTGGCGGACGAAGCGGCGGCGCGCAACACCCTGGCCTATCAGCAGCGCGAACTGGCCCGCCAGACCGAGCTTCAGTCGCAAGGCATTTCCTCGCGCGCCCAGCTGGACCAGACCCGCAACGCCTTCGATTCCGCGAAACAGCAGCTGGCCGCAGCCCAGCAAAAGACCGCCAGCGCCCTGGCCGATCTGGGCGGCAAGGCCGACGCCGCGCCCCAGGATCTGCCGCTGGTGCGCCAGGCGCAAGCCGCGCTCGACCGGGCGCTGCTGGAACTGTCCTACACCGTGGTGCACGCCCCGATGGACGGCGTGGTCGCCAAGGTCGAGCAGATTCAGGTGGGCGATCACATCAACGCCGCGACGCCGCTTTTCGCCTTGATGAGCGACAAGGAATTGTGGGTCGAAGCCAATTTCAAGGAAACCGATCTGGCCTATATGCGCCCCGGCCAGAAAGCGACCTTCACCCTGGATGCGTTTCCCGGCGAGGAATTTACCGGCACGGTAACGTCAACAAGCCCCGGCACCGGATCGAGCTTCTCCTTGCTGCCGCCGGAAAATGCCTCGGGCAACTGGGTGAAAGTGGTGCAGCGCCTGCCCGTGCGCCTTTCCATTGAAGATCACGACCATCTGCCGCTGGCGGCGGGCATGAGCGTGGATGCCGAAGTCGACACCGAACATCACCGTTCGCTGGCGTTCTGGAACTGAACCCGATGGCTGACAAGCCGCAGGAGAATGCGCTGGAGAAAGCCGAGAAGGCAGCCGGTGTCGGCGCGTCCGCGACGCCTCTGCCGCCTCAGCCCCAGCGGGTCCGCTTCCATGGCCTGATCACGCTTTCGGTGATGGCGGCGACCATCATGCAGGCGCTGGACACCACCATCGCCAATGTCGCCCTGCCCCGCATGCAAGGCACGCTTTCGGCCACCCAGGACGAGATGGGCTGGGTGCTCACCTCCTATATCGTGGCGGCGGCCATCACCATTCCGCTCACCGGCTGGCTGGCCGGTCAATTCGGGCGCCGCCGGGTCTTCCTGATCTCGGTCTTCATCTTCACGGTGGCATCGGCCCTGTGCGGGTTGGCGGAATCCCTGCCGCAGATCGTGTTGTTCCGCTTCCTGCAAGGCGTGGGCGGCGCGGCTTTGGTGCCGCTGTCGCAAGCCGTGCTGTTCGACATCAATCCGCCCAAGGATTTCGGGCGCGCCATGGCGATCTGGGGCATCGGCGTCACCATGGGCCCCATCCTGGGGCCGGCGCTGGGCGGCTGGCTGACCGAAAATTATTCCTGGCGCTGGGTCTTCTATATCAACCTGCCGATCGGCGTTCTGACCCTGGTGGGCCTTTATTTCACCTTGCCGGAAAGCCGCAACGCGCAAGGATCGCGCTTCGATTTCTTCGGCTTCACCACCCTCAGCATCTTCATCACCGCGCTGCAGCTGATGATGGACCGGGGCCAGCTTCTGGACTGGTTCTCCTCGCGCGAGATCGTGATCGAAGCGATCGTGGCGGCGGTCGCCTTCTATCTGTTCCTGGTCCACACATTTTCCCACCCCAAGCCCTTCCTCAATCCGCATCTGTTCCAGGACCAGAATTTCGTCGCCTCCAATATCTTCATCTTCGTGGTCGGTGTGGTCCTGTTCGCCACCCTGGCGCTGGTGCCGCCCTTGCTGCAGACCGAAATGCGCTATCCGGTGGTGCTGACCGGCCTCGTCACCGCGCCGCGGGGCGCCGGCACCATGGTGGCGATGATCGTGGTGGGGCGCCTGGTCTCGCGCTTCGATCCGCGCATGATCATTGCCACCGGCCTGGCGCTGACCGCCTTCTCGCTGTGGCAGATGACCCAATTCTCCCTGCAGATGAACACCTGGCCGATCATCATTTCCGGCATCATCCAGGGCTTCGGGGTCGGGTTGGTCTGGGTGCCCTTGTCGGCGGTGGCCTTCACCACCCTGCCCGCGCATCTGCGCAACGAAGGCACGGCCTTCTTCAACCTTCTGCGCAACGTGGGCAGCTCGATCGGGATTTCGGTGGTGTTCTTCCTCTTCACCCAGAACACCCAGCGCGTCCATGCCTCGATGGCCGAACACATCACGCCGTATAATTTCATCGGCAACAGCGCGGCGGCGGCCTTCAACGGCAGCGGCATGCGGGGCCTGGCGGGGCTGGACGGCACCATCTTCAACCAGGCGGCGATGATCGCCTATATCGACGATTTCCAGCTGATGATGATCCTCACATTGGCGACCATTCCCTTCCTCTTCCTGATCAAGAAAACGCGGCCGGCCGCCGGCAGCCATGCGGTGCTGGACTGATGAAACAGATTTCCCTTTCGCTTCTTTCGGCGCTCTTGCTGTCGTCTTGCACCCTGGGGCCGGATTTCCTGGTGCCCGCGCCGCCCGCGGTCACGACCTATAACGCCAAGACCGACGCCGGGCCGCCGGACGATCAGCGCATCGCGCTGGGCCAGCGCATCCAGGGCGACTGGTGGGCGGGCTTCCAGTCCCCGCCCCTGGATGGGGTGATCAAGGAGGCGCTCTCCGGCAATCAGGATGTGGAGGCCGCACGCCACCGCATGGCGGAAGCCGAAGAACAGGTGAACGTCGCTGAGGGCGCGCTTCTGCCCCAGGTCGCGCTCGGCAGCACGGCCGGTTATCAGAAATATGGCCGCTCCCTGTTCGGGCCGCTCAATTTCACGGTGCCGCCTTTCGCCTATTACACATTGGGGCCGGCGGTGAGTTTCCCGCTGGACCTGTTCGGCGGCGAACGGCGCAGGATCGAGCAAAAGCAAGCCTTGCTGGAATATCAGGGCTTCGAGCTTGACGCGGCATACCAGTCCCTCACCGCCCATGTCGCCGCCGAAGCCTTGGCCCTGGCCGCCGCGCGGGCCCAGATCGAAGCTTTGAACGGCATCATCGCCGATGACGAGCGCAATGTCGGGCTGGTGCAGGCCGCGATCACCAGCGGTTCGGGCACCCAGGTGCAACTGGTCAGTGCCCAAAGCCAGCTGGCGGAAGACCGCGCGCTTCTGCCCGATCTTCGCCAGCAGGAAGCGGTGGCGCGTCATGCCCTGGCGATCCTGGTGGGCAAAGCGCCCGCCGAATGGAGCCCGCCGGAATTCGCGCTCGCCGATTTCACCTTGCCGGGTGAATTGCCCGTCGCCCTGCCGTCGGAGCTGGTGCGCCGCCGCCCCGATATCCGCGCCGCCGAAGCGCAGCTGCACGCTGCCAGCGCCGCCATCGGCATCGCCACCGCCAACCTTTATCCCAACCTCACCCTCACCGCGAATGTGACGACACAGGCGCTGACGCCGGGCGGCTTGTTCAACAGCATCAACAATGCCTATGCCCTGGCCGCCAATCTCACCCAGCCGATCTTCAGCGGCGGGCGGCTCAGCGCCGAGCGCCGCGCCGCGATCGAGAATTACAAAGC
>JAFECO010000238.1 GCA_018242085.1 Pseudomonadota bacterium | reverse complement strand
TCGGCTTGATCCTGCAGAGGCGGCCCCGCCATGTCCTGATGATCGGCTGTGCCGGCGGCACCTTGGCCACCATGTTGTCCCGTGCGGGGATCCTGGTGAGCCTGGTGGACATCGATCCTGTGTCGTTCGAGATCGCGCGGCGCTATTTCCATATGCCGGATGGCGTGAATTGCCATGTGCGGGATGGGGCGGATTTTCTGCGCCGAACCAAGACGCGCTACGATGCCGTCATTCTGGATGCCTTCGCGGAAACCATCATTCCGCCTCATCTGCTCACCAGCGGTTTTTTCCGGTTGGTGAAATCGCGGCTGAACCGGGGCGGGCTCTTCCTGGTCAATATCGTGGTCCGGGACGATGACGATCCGGCCCCCGACACGATCGCCCGAACCATGCGCAAAGCCTGGCGGCAGGTGCGGCTTCTGGATGCCGACGGTTTTGTGAACCGCAATGCCGTGGCCATGGGCGGCGCGGTGAGGGGCCTGAAACGCCCCCGCCTCCTGATGAAGCCCGCCCATGGCAGCCGCGCCTTGGAGAAATCCCTGGCCCAGCTTTGCTTCCGTCCGCTCAGGCGGAAACGGACGAAAGCCTAGTCTATTTGCCGGCCAGATATGTCTTGCGAAGCGCGTTGCGGTCCACTTTGCCGTTCGCGTTCAAGGGCAGGGCGTCGACGGCGATGATCTTTCTGGGGACCGCATAACTGGGAAGATGCGTGCGGCAGCCCGCGATAATGTCCCGCTCCGCGCTCGTCGCCCCGCAAACAAATCCCACCACGCCTTCCGCCGCTCCGCTTTCGCTGACGGGCCACAGCACGGCGGCGGCCTCGGTGGTGCCGGATACCCGTCTCAGCACTTCTTCGATTTCAAGCAGCTCAACCCGATATCCCTGGATTTTCGCCTGATCGTCCATGCGGCCCTGGAACACAAGGCCATGACGGTCGTCCCGTTGAACCAGATCGCCGGTGCGATACCAGCGGTCGAAGGCATATCCGGGCAATGTCCGGTTGACGAATTTTGCCTGATTTTCCTTCTCGTTGTTGATGTAGCCATTCGAAATCTGCAGGCCGCCCAGCCAAAGCTCGCCAAGCGGTGCCGGTTGTCCATCGCTACCCACCACCACGGCTGCGGAGTTCCGGAACGGCTTTCCCAAAGGAATGGTCGCAGGTCGGCTATCAGGCGCGGCCGATCGGTCATATTCCTCGGCTGTGATCGCGATGGTGGCTTCGGTCGGCCCGTACAAATTCAAGATGCGTGTGTTGGGAGCGGTCTGTGCCCAGTCCGCAGCAATGCTGGCAGGCAGCGGCTCGCCGCAGAACAGGCTGAGGCGCATATCGGGCAGGGCGCCGGGCTGCAGGCGCCTGAGGCGGCGCGCCATCGCCACAACCGAGGGAACCGAGAACCACGCCTGCAAGGCATGGCGCTTCGCGAAGCCGACGGGATCCAGCGCCTCTTCGTTGCCCATCACGTACAGGCATCCTCCGCTGGCCCAGGTCTGGAAGATATCATGCACGGAAAGGTCGAACGACAGGTCGAAATTCTGCGTGCAGCGCGTCCCTGGCTCTATCGGCGCGATTTCCGCGATTGCCGCCAGATAAGCGGAAAGATTCTCCCGGCGGACCGCGACCCCCTTGGGCGCGCCGGTGGTGCCGGAAGTGAACATGATATAGGCGATCCCCGATCCGGTATCCGCAAAGCGGGCATCATGAAAATTCGGCGAAATATCTGCGCGGTCCGGCAATGTCGCGCTGGCTTCCCGGACGGCCGGGCCCAAGACCTGCAACAGTTCGGTGCAACGCTGCTTTGATTGTTCGTCCCAGATCAGCAACCGGCAACGCGCGATCGAAGCGATATCGACCTGCCGTTCAAACGGAAATTTCATGTTGATCGGGACATAGGGCCGTCCCGACAGAAGGGCCGCCAGCACGCCGACATAGGCGGGATAGGAGCGCTGCGCCAGCACGCCCACCGGTTCGCCGGGCTTTGTTGTTTCCAATATGAGAGTTCCCAACTTCGCGGCGTCGGCGTAGAGGCCCGCATAGCTGATCGTCCGCTCATTCAACCAAAGGGCCGGAAGGTCGCGGAATTGCTCGAAACTCAGGCGCAGAAATTCGCCGATTTCCAGATTTCTGGATACCACCTGCTGTGCTCCGGAGATTTAGTCTTTGCTGCCGGTATATTCGTAGATCGTGACCGCGGGGGAAAATCCGATCCGCTGCCAGAAAGCCTTGCCGGCCTCATTGCGTTCCAGGATGCGAAGCTGAAAACGCTGGCAGCCGGACGCCCGGAAGCTGTCCAATGCGCTGTCGACCAGCTTGCGCGCAATGGTGGTACGCCGATACTGGGGCAATACGAAAATCTCTTCGATGGAAGAAATCGCCAAGGCACCGGGAATGATTTTGGTCTGCCCGTGAACATATCCCACGGCTTTTTCGTCATCGGTGGCGATGACAATCACCGTTCTGGCACGCTTGATGAGATTGGCCGTGTCGGTGAGAAGCTTTTCAGGATTGGTATCGGGATTGTCGAGTGAACCCTTGGCGATCTGATCGGCCCAGAAAGCGGCGCGCAATGTCGAGAGCGCGGAAGCATCCGCTTCTTGGGCAACTCTCAGATTGATTGCGGTCTGGTCCGGCGGGTTAGCCAACAGGAATGCCTTTGGTCTCAAGAAGGTTGAGGATTTTGCGCACGCTGGTCATCGCGACGATGTCGTCGGATTCCAGGGCAAGATCAAATTTTTCCTCGATCGCCAGGATGATGGCCATATGCGATGCGGAATCCCATTCCGGAATCGAGTTGTAGGTCAGCTCGTCGACAAAATCTTCGGGGTTCAATCCAAGCTCGGTGACGAAAATTTCCTGCAGCGCCGCTCTCATGTATTTCCTTCATCGCTTACCAGAACATTTTGATCGATGCGGTCGGCCGGCAGAACATCCACGCGCACGCCCCATTTGCCGGTTTTCAGGCCCTGTTCGATGACCCGCGCAGGGTTTCCCATCACGATGCAATTGTCGGGCACATCCTTCAAAACCACGCTGCCGGCAGCGACCAAACATCCATTCCCCACCCTCACGCCGGCGCCGATAATCGCGCAGGCGCCGATATGACAACGCTCGCCGATCCAAGTATCGACGTGCCTATTACGCACGAAATCGTGCGACAATATGACGGCGTTCAAGGCTATGCCGGTATAGCGCCCGATATGGATCCCGCCGGGATTGCTTTTGTCGAGAATGGCCTTGTGCGAGATCCGGCATCCTTCGCCGATATCCATGCCCCAATAATGGCGGTAATAGGCAAGGCTGATGGCCATTGTCGCCTTGCGCAGCGAATTGCGCAGCCGGACCGAAATGGGAGCCATAGAATATCCTGTTCCCTCTACGGCCTGGTTCGGCCCGTCCTGAATTCCAGGGAGTTTTGCGCCAAAAATCCTGATTCTTCAACTCGTTAGTGGGTGATGGGTTCCCGGCCTAAGGATCGCACCCGAACCCGCTCAAATCCATGATGCGTCCTGTCCGCACGCGGGAGGCAGAAGGGACAAATTTCGGAAATCATGCGCCCTGGGCAGGTCAGCCATTCCGGAGCGGCCTCTGGGCGGACGATGGAGGCGTGCCTATCTGTCGTTCGACGATAACAGGAGGGGCCATGCTTTCCGTACCGACAC
>JAFECO010000237.1 GCA_018242085.1 Pseudomonadota bacterium | reverse complement strand
GGCGGAATGCGGAGCAGCTTGGTCATGCGCAGGATTTCATCCAAGAGCACGATGCCAGCTCCGACCAGAGCCCCGATCTCGATCATGTCCCAGTTGAGCTTGCCGCCGATCACCCCTTGCGCCAGCGCCGCCATCAGATTGGCTTGCGGCGCCGCCAGAGGCTGGGACGTGACGGTGTGAAGGTTGGCGGCCCCGGCAAAACCATACGCCTGGGCCAGAAGGTTGAGCACGACGGGCACGGTAACCGTGGATGCGGCGACACCGGCCAGCAATGCCACCTGCTGACGCCAGGGCGTGGCGGACACCAGCTGGCCGGTCTTCAGATCCTGGAGATTGTTGTTGGAACTGCAGGCCACCGCGAACAGTACCGCAGTGATGAATAGCGCAATCGCCACCAGGGCGTTCGGGCTGGCGCCGCCGAACAGAACCGCCAGGCCTAGCGCCGTGCCCACCACCGCCAGAATGCCGACACCTGAAATGGGACTGTTGGAAGACCCGATCAGTCCGGCCATGTAGCCGCAGATGGCGGAAACGAAAAAACCGCCGGCCAGAACGACAGGGATCGAGAACAGGGCGATCGCAAGCGCCGAACCGGTAAGGCCCGCCTCGCTGCTGAAGCGCCAGACCAGCCAGGTGATGACCGCCATGGACGCCAGGCCCAGCGTCAGAATGAGGGAGAAGGGCATGTCGCGGTCTGTCTGGTCGATGACACCGGCAGCGCCACCATGGGCCCGCATGGTGGCCTTCAGCCCGCTGACGATCGGTCCCATGGTCCGGGCCAGGGACCAGATCGCCGCGACCGCCATGGCGCCTGCGCCTATGAACCGTACATCGTTGCGCCATATGCCGGTGACGAAACTCGCCAGGTCGCCTTGCATGGGCGTCATCGCCGTGATCAGGGGCACTGCGCCGGCCCAGGCGATCAGAATGCCCGCCAGCATGGCGAGGCCAACAGAGATTCCCACCAGATGCCCCGCGCCCATCAGGGCCAGGGAGAAAGAAAAGCTATAGCCGGTCGCGGCGGCGGGCCCGACCTGGAAAAAGCCGCGGGCGCCATCGGCGGCCAATCGCATCGCGGTGGCGATCGCCAGCACGGACGAAGCGACTGCGCCATAGACCACCGCCAACAGACCCTCGCGCGCTTCCGGATTTTCGGCGCGCATGTCGGAGCCCACTTTGAGCACTTCGGCGGCGGCGAGGCCTTCCGGATAGGGAAGATCGGATTTGGTCACCAAGGCGCGGCGCAGGGGCACCGTGAAAAGCACACCCAACACGCCGCCCGCGGCGCAGATGAGAAAGGAGGTCCAAAACGGAAAGCCTTGCCACCAGCCGATGATCAACAGGCTGGGCAAGATGAAAATGACGGAAGACATGGTCCCGGCCGCCGAGCACACGGTCTGGACGATGTTGTTCTCCCGGACATTGGAGCCGGAAAAAAGCCCCAGCAGGGCCATCGAGATCACGGCGGCGGGAATCGAGGTGGCGATAGTGAGCCCCACCTTCAGTCCCAGATACATATTGGCGGCGGTAAAGGGGAAGGTGAGCGCCACGCCCAGGGCAACGCCGCGCCAGGTGAGTTCTTTTTCGCTAGCCATGGCGCGCCCCGGAATTGCCGGTCCGACTTTGCCCGCAATCCCCAGTCAGGGCAACGTCAGGGCAATTCCACGAAACGCTCTTCCCGCGCATAGGGCGTGAAGCCCAGCCGCTGATAGAGGGGCAGGGCGCGGGGGTGGTCCAGGGTGCAGGTATTGACCAGCAATTTGGAGATCGGCTGCGCCCAGGCGCTGGCGCAGGCCTGATAGAGAAAGAAATAACCCAGCCGCTTGCCGGTGGCTTCGGGCGTCAGCCCGAAATAGGCGATGTTGGCGGTGCCGTCGGCGCGAAAATCCAGCTCCGCCATCCCGGCCGGGGTTCCGTCCGTGTACAGAACATAAAGATGGTTGTTGGAGGCATGGATGATGTCCGCCAGCTTGTCGTCAGGGATTTTCTTGCGATCGACCCAGAAATATTTGCTGCCCACCGCATCGTAGAGATAGCGGTAGAAGTGCACCGGCGGATGCTCGCTTCTGAGAAACGCGATCTTGCCTCGCGGCAAGGGCGGGGGCAGGGCCACGGGCTTTGAAATCATTTCCAAAAAAGTGACCGTCATCGGCAGGCGCCGGGAATGTTCTTTTCCAGGCATCAGGCAGGACCCGTCGCCACCGGCGCATCGTCGCGCCCGCCCCATTCGGTCCAGGAGCCGTCATAGACCGCGACCTGGCGGCTGCCCAGCTTCTCCAGCGCCAGCATCAGGATCGTGGCGGTGACCCCGGTGCCGCAGCTGGTGATGATGGGCGCGCGCAGGTCCACGCCTTTTTCCGCGAACAAGGTCTGCAAGGCTTGATCGTCTTTCAAGTGTCCGTCGCTGGTAAGGACCGCCCGGTAGGGGACATTCGCCGCGCCCGGCATGTGGCCAGATTTCAGGCCGGGGCGCGGTTCCGCCTCGCTGCCTTCGAAGCGCGGGGCGCTGCGCGCGTCCAGAACCTGCGTATTGCCCAACGCCGCCTTGACCGCATGGAAGTCGCGCAGGATGGCGCCGTTGGGCCGGGGCGTGAATGTCGCCGGGGCCGGATGAGCAGGACCGCTTTGCAGTGCGCCACCCGCTTTTTTCCAGGCGGGCAAGCCGCCATCCAGCACCGCCACTTTGTCATGGCCCATGGCCTTGAACGTCCACCAGACGCGCGGCGCCGAAAAAATGCCCGCGCCGTCATAGACCACCACCATGTCGCTATCGCCGATCCCCAGTGCGCCGGCATCGCGCCCGAATTGCTGGGGCGTGGGCAGCATGTGGGGCAGGCCGGTGCCATGGTCCGATAAAGCGTCGATGTCGAAAAACACCGCGCCGGGAATATGCGCGGCCTCGAATTCCGCTTTCGGATCGCGCTTGTCGGCCGGCATGTACCAGGACGCGTCCAGCACGCGGACCTTGGCAAGGTTCTGCATCAGCCATTCGGCGGAAACGATGTCGCTCATGTCTGATATGGGACCGCGAGGGCAGCGCGCGTCTCGGTGAGCCAGCGCGGCGCGGGCAGTCCCTTTCCATTCAGGAATTCGGGGTTGAACAATTTGCTTTGATAGCGGTTGCCGTAATCGCACAGCATGGTGACGATGGTGTGCCCCGGCCCCATTTCACGGGCCATGCGGATCGCGCCCGCGACATTGATGCCGGACGAGCCGCCCAGGCACAGGCCTTCATGTTCGAGCAGATCGAAGATGAGGGGCAGGGCTTCGCTGTCGGGAATCTCATAGGCGTCGTCGATGGGTGCGTCCTTGAGATTGGCGGTGACGCGGCCCTGGCCGATGCCTTCGGTGATGGAAGAGCCGTGCGATTCCAGCTTGCCGCTTTTGATCCAGGAATAGATCGCCGCTCCCAAGGGATCGGCGGCGGCGATCTTCACGGCGGGGTTTTGCCGCTTCAGGGCGATGCCGGTTCCCGCCAGGGTGCCGCCGCTGCCCACCGCGCAGGTGAAGCCGTCGATCCGGCCGCCGGTTTGGCGCCAGATCTCCGGGCCGGTGGTTTCGATATGAGCCTGGCGGTTGGCGACATTGTCGAATTGATTGGCCCAGACCGCGCCATTCTTTTCCGTCTTCGCCATTTCGTCCGCCAGCCGTCCCGACAGGCGGACATAATTGTTGGGATCGCGATAGGG
>JAFECO010000236.1 GCA_018242085.1 Pseudomonadota bacterium | reverse complement strand
AGAAAGCAGGCGAATGCAGCCCTGGGATCCGGCCCGATGCCGTCGCCGGTCAGAAGCATGTGTCCCAGCGCCATCTGAGCCTCGGCGATGCCGCAGCTGGCGGCAGCCTCGACCCATTGGGCGGCACCGCCGTCTTCCAGAATGGCCGACAGTTCCCCAGGCGCCAGATGGGCGAGGGCGGCCGCGCGCCAGGCCGCGGGGGCGGTTGGCATATTCATGGGAAAGCCTCGGCTGGATCAAATATGCAAATGATAATTACTTGCATATACTGGGGCGACTTGATGCCGGTGTCAACCGGCCATGCTCTCGATGGCGCGGCCGGCGCCACTAGGCAGCCCACGGTCTGGGGCGGGCCAGGCAAAGCCCTTGAAATATCATTTCTTAACCTGCTTGACCCCCAACCACCCTCTGGATATATAGCGCCACCTTCCAGGGCAGGCTGTCTGCGGAAATTCCGCAAAAACGCTGCTGGGAAAGCCAGTTTTAGAGATTTGGACGCGCGACTCAGGGATTTCCCTCAGTCCTCCGCTAGTTCGGACCGGGCCATAAGCCCGCGTCCGGTTTTTGGTTTTGCTCATCTCATGCGGCCGCATGGGAATGAAAATGAGGAATAGGAATGCCGACGATCAATCAGCTCATTCGCAAGCCGCGCGGCGAAAAGCCCACGCGTAACAAGGTGCCGGCGCTCCAGGGTTCTCCGCAAAAGCGTGCGGTCTGCACCCGCGTCTATACGACCACGCCCAAGAAGCCGAACTCGGCGCTGCGCAAGGTCGCAAAGGTGCGCCTGACCAACGGCTTCGAGGCGCTGACCTATATTCCGGGCGAAGGCCACAATCTTCAGGAACACAGCGTGGTCCTGATCCGCGGCGGCCGCGTCAAGGACCTTCCGGGCGTTCGCTATCACATCATCCGCGGCGTGCTGGACACCCAGGGCGTCAAGGACCGCAAGAAGCGCCGTTCGCTCTATGGCGCCAAGCGTCCGAAGTAAGGAGATATAGATGTCCCGCCGCCACCGCGCAGAGCGCCGCGAAATCAACCCGGATGCCAAGTTCGGCGATCTGGTTCTCGCCAAGTTCATGAACAGCCTGATGTATGACGGCAAGAAGTCCGCCGCCGAAGGCATCATCTATGGCGCGTTCGATACCATCGCCGCCAAGACCAAGCAGGATCCGCTGGTCGTCTTCCATGAGGCGCTGCGCAACGTTTCTCCCGCCATCGAAGTGAAGTCCCGCCGCGTCGGCGGCGCCACCTATCAGGTGCCGGTCGAAGTGCGCACCGATCGCGGTCGCGCGCTCGCCATTCGCTGGCTGATCACCGCCGCTCGCGGTCGCAACGAACCCACCATGCAGGGCCGCCTGTCGGGCGAATTGATGGACGCCGCCAACAACCGCGGCAGCGCCGTCAAGAAGCGCGAAGACACCCACAAGATGGCCGATGCCAATCGCGCCTTCTCGCATTATCGCTGGTAACGGAACTTAGAATTATGGCTCGCACGACCCCGCTCGAACGCTACCGCAATATCGGCATTGCCGCGCATATCGATGCCGGCAAGACCACCACGACCGAGCGCATTCTCTATTATACCGGCAAGAGCCATAAGATCGGCGAAGTCCATGACGGCGCCGCCACCATGGACTTCATGGAGCAGGAACAGGAACGCGGCATTACTATCACGTCGGCCGCGACGACCTGCTTCTGGAAAGACCACCGCATCAACATCATCGACACGCCCGGTCACGTGGACTTCACCATTGAAGTCGAGCGTTCGATGCGCGTGCTGGACGGTGCGGTCGCGGTGTTCGATGCCGTTGCTGGCGTCGAGCCCCAGTCCGAAACCGTGTGGCGCCAGGCCGACAAGTATCACGTGCCGCGCATCTGCTTCGTCAACAAGATGGACCGCACCGGCGCCGACTTCCAGCGCTGCGTCGACATGATGATCGACCGCCTGGGCACCCGCCCGATGATCATCACCTGGCCGATCGGTGGCGAAGCGGAATTCAAGGGCATCATCGACATCGTCAAGATGAAGGCTTTGGTCTGGCACGATGAGCAGCTGGGCGCCAAGTTCGACGAAGTCGAAATTCCCGCCGAGTATGCCGACAAGGCCGCCGAGCTTCGCGCCGCCCTGGTCGAAATGGCAGTCGAAGAAGACGATGCGCTGCTGGAAGCCTATCTGGAATCCGGCAAGGAGCCGTCTTTCGAGGATCTGCAGCGCTGCATTCGCCACGGCGCGATCAATTTTAAATTCGTCCCGGTGATGTGCGGTTCCGCCTTCAAGAACAAGGGCGTGCAGCCGCTTCTTGATGCGGTGGTTGCGTATCTGCCGTCGCCGCTCGACATTCCGGCGGTCAAGGGCACCGACCCCAAGGGCAATGAAGTCGAGCGTCCTGCCGACGACAAGGCTCCGTTCGCCGGCCTGGCGTTCAAGATCATGGACGATCCGTTCGTCGGTTCGATCACCTTCGTGCGCGTTTATTCCGGCACCATTTCCTCTGGCACCGGCGCGCTGAATTCGGTGAAGGACAAGACCGAGCGCGTCGGTCGCATGCTTCTGATGCATGCGAACTCCCGCGAAGACGTGAAGGAAGCCAATGCCGGCGATATCGTCGCGCTGGCCGGCCTCAAGCTCACCACCACAGGCGAAACGCTGTGCGATCCCAACAATCCGGTGATCCTGGAGCGGATGGAATTCCCCGACCCGGTCATCGAAGTCGCCATCGAGCCCAAGACCAAGGGCGACCAGGAAAAGATGGGCATGGCGCTGGTGCGCCTGGCTCAGGAAGATCCGTCCTTCCGCGTCACCACCGATCAGGAATCCGGCCAGACCATTCTCAAGGGCATGGGCGAACTGCACCTGGAAATTAAGGTCGACATTCTGAAGCGCACCTACAAGGTCGACGCCAATGTCGGCGCCCCCCAGGTTGCCTATCGCGAAACCTTGTCCAAGCCGATTTCGGTCAAATACACCCACAAGAAGCAGACCGGCGGTTCGGGCCAGTTCGCCGAAGTGTCGATCGATTTCGCGCCGCTGCCTCCGGGCTCCGGCTTTGTGTTCGAAAATGAAGTCGTTGGCGGCGCCATTCCGAAGGAATTCATTCCGGCGGTGGAAAAGGGCCTCAGGGCACAAAAGGAATCCGGTCTTCTCGCCGGCTTCCCGGTGATCGACTTCTCCGCCAAGTTGACGGACGGCAAGTATCACGAAGTCGACTCCAACGCGCTGACCTTCGACATCGCGGCCCGCGCCGCGTTCCGCGAACTGGCGTCCAAGGGTGCCGTCAAGCTGCTCGAACCCATCATGAAGGTCGAAGTGGTGACGCCGGAAGATTTCCTCGGCGGCGTGATCGGCGACCTCAATTCCCGTCGTGGCCAGGTGCAGGGCACCGACAGCCGCGGCAACGCCCAGGTCGTCACCGCGATGGTGCCGCTCGCCAATATGTTCGGCTACATCAACACGCTGCGCTCCATGTCTCAGGGCCGCGCGCAGTATTCGATGCAGTTCGATCATTACGAGCAGGTGCCGCAGGCGATCGCGGACGAAGTCAAAGCCAAATACGCGTAATCGGTCCCGTCAGGGCAAAGAGAATAAGGTTTCAGGAGAATAACGATGGCGAAAGCGAAGTTTGAGCGTACGAAGCCGCACTGCAACATTGGGACGATTGGTCATGTTGATCATGGCAAGACGTCGTTGACGGCAGCGATCACG
>JAFECO010000235.1 GCA_018242085.1 Pseudomonadota bacterium | reverse complement strand
AGCGGCACCAGAGTGGTGATCGCCGAGCAATTGGGATTGGCGATGATGCCCTTGTGATCCTGGATGCGGCGGGCATTGATTTCCGGCACCACCAAAGGAATGGCCGGATCGGCGCGAAAGGCCGAGCTGTTGTCCACCACCACCGCGCCCGCCTTCACGGCGATGGGCGCATATTGCTTGGAGATGCCGCTGCCCGCGGAAAAGAGCGCGATATCGACGCCGTTGAAGGAATCGTCCGTCAGCTCTTCAACGACCAGATCCTTGCCCCGGAACGGATAGGTCTTTCCCGCCGACCGCGCCGACGCCAATAGCTTCAGCGCCTTGATATCGATCCCCCGGCTTTCGATGCAGCCGATGAATTCCCGGCCGACCGCGCCTGTTGCTCCTACAATCGCTACAACTTTGTTCTTCACGGCTTCAGTCCTCTTTTTTCCAATTCGGGCAATAAAAAAGCCCCGTCCGGTTTGGAGCGGGGCTTGGCTGTTTCGCTGTTCTGACTTTTCAGTCGCGCGCGATACGCCCAGCCCCATCAGGCTTGGTCGTCTTCGTCTTGGTCGTGGTGGTGCGCGTCGTCATGGGCCGGGAACCTATGAGCGGGAAATCATTTCGTCAACGGCTTGAGCTGCGTCATGTGGCCCATTTTACGGCCCAGCCGCGCCTCCCGCTTGCCGTAGAGGTGAAGGGCGCCCGCCCGCGCCAGGCTTTCCCAGGCCTGGGCTTCGGCCCCGATGATGTTTTCCATCACCGCATCGGCATGTCGGGCGGGATCGCCCAAGGGCCAGCCGGCCACGGCCCGGATATGTTGCTCGAACTGGGAACAGGCGCAGGCCTCGATGGTCCAATGACCGCTGTTATGCACCCTGGGCGCGATCTCGTTGACGGTGAGCGATCCGTCCTTGCCCACGAACAGCTCGACCGCCAGCACGCCCACATAATCCAGCGCATCGGCGATGGTCTTGGCGATGGCCTTGGCTTCCTCGCCTTGCGCTTTGCTCAGCCGCCCCGGCACGATGGAACGGCGCAGGATGTGATTTTCGTGAATATTTTCCGGCGGATCGTAAGCCGCGAAGCTGCCATCGGCACCCCGCGCCGCCACCACCGACGCCTCGAACGCGAAATCGACAAAGCCTTCCAAAATGGAAGGCTGGGACTTGAAGCGCCCGAAAGCCGCCGCCGTCTCTTCGGCATTTGCGACCTTGGCCTGGCCCTTGCCGTCATAGCCCAGGCGGCGGGTCTTGAGGATCGCCGGGCCGCCGATCCCAGCAAAAGCCGTCTTGGCATCGTCCGCCGACGACACATCCGCGAAAAGCGCGGTCTTCAATCCCAGCGCGCGGACGAAATTCTTCTCGCTGAACCGGTCCTGGGTGATTTCCAGGGCCCGCTGGCCGGGGCGCACCGGCTTCAGGCTGGCCAGATGCGCGATGGCGTCGGAGGGCAGATTCTCGAATTCAAACGTGATCGCGTCGCAGATCTCGGCAAAGCCGGTCAGCATGTTGGTTTCGTCATAGGGCGCCGCGATCTGCAGCGGCGTCACCTGGAAGGCGGGCGCATGCAGTTCGTCATTGTAGATCGCGGCTTTCAGGCCCAGCCGCGCCGCCGCCATCGCCAGCATGCGGCCCAGCTGGCCGCCGCCGATAATGCCGATGACGCCGCCGGGCG
Source organism: Pseudomonadota bacterium (assembly GCA_018242085.1). Classification (GTDB taxonomy): domain Bacteria; phylum Pseudomonadota; class Alphaproteobacteria; order Micropepsales; family Micropepsaceae; genus Rhizomicrobium. The sequence continues at coordinate 2,085 of JAFECO010000235.1, read as the reverse complement.
GCACGGGCTTGTCCAGCGTTTTCGCGTCACTCATTTGGGCGACTTGCCGACCGAGCGGGTCTGTTTCGCGCGCCAGGCCTTGAGCCGCTTGTCCAGCTTGGCGTCCGCAAGCGCCAGGATGGCGGCGGCATGAAGCGCCGCATTCTTGGCGCCCGCTTCGCCGATGGCGAAGGTCGCCACCGGCACCCCGCCCGGCATCTGGGCGATGGAAAGCAGCGAATCCAGGCCTTTCAAAGCCCGGCTTTCCACCGGCACGCCCAGGACCGGCAGGGTGGTCATGCTGGCTACCATGCCGGGCAGATGCGCCGCCCCGCCTGCCCCGGCGATGATCGCTTTGAGGCCCCGCGCGCCCGCGCTTTTGGCGTAATCGGCCATCCGGTCGGGGGTGCGGTGGGCCGAAACGATGCGCGTCTCATAACCGACGCCCAAGGCGTCCAGCATGTCGGCCGCCGCCTTGAGGGTGGGCCAATCGGACTGGCTGCCCATGATGATACCGATGGAAGGACGGGGCATGCTTCGAGTCGCCTACTTTGTTGTCTTGTCGCGGCCCCGGACGAGTCTGGGACCGGCCGGTTCAGGAAGCGGCGCAGTATAGGGAGCAAAAGCCCCAAGGAAAGAGGCCACATTTAAACTTCATTTACCAATGGGCTACACTCATGCCCGCATGCTTTGAGCACCGGCTGCGAATTGGGGGCTGCCCGTCATGAAGATCGATCGTCCGGCCGCCGCCAGGCCCGCCCGGTCCGCCACGGCGGCTTATAGCCGCCGGGCCGAAGGCGCGCCCGCGGCTGACGGCACGGACGGGGCGCTGCCGGTCGCCAGCGTGCTGGGCATTTCCGAAGCCGAATTCACGCCCAGGGTGCGCGACGCCATCATGGGATTGATGAACGAAGTGGACAATCTGCGCCGCGAACTGGCCCAGACCCGCGCCCGCCTGGAGGACGCGGAAAAAGCCGCCGACCAGGATCACATGCTGCCGCTGCTCAACCGGCGCGCTTTCGTGCGCGAGCTGACCCGCTATATCGCCTTCGCGGACCGCTACAACACGCCCGCCTCGCTGATCTATTTCGACCTCAATCACTTGAAGCTCACCAATGACACGCTGGGCCATGCGGCGGGAGACGCGGTGCTGACGCAATTCTCCAAGGTTCTGCTGGCGCATGTGCGCGAAAGCGATTGCGTGGGCCGGTTGGGCGGCGACGAATTCGCCATCCTGCTGTCGCACGCCACCTACGATCACGCCCTGAAAAAAGCCGATGCGCTGGCCGATGCGGTGCAGACCCAGCCCGCCGAATGGAACGGCCATGCCATTCCCGTCAGCTTCGCCTATGGCGCTTTCGAACTGAAGGCCGGCGACAATGCCGACGCCGCCATCGCCCGCGCCGATGAAGCGATGTATGCGCAAAAACGCGCGAGCAAAGCCGAATAAAGGCGTGCGTCTTTTGTGCCCTGAGTTCGTCGGGCGTGCTGTGAGTCATGTCACGCGCAGCGTGCGAGCAGGTCCAGGGGACCTGCGAGAGTGGCGAACGCCGCGAGCCTGAGCGAGCGGCCGGGTTACGAGTACGGTTGCCGCGCGTTGCCTACGCTGTCGCTAGGCAACCCTGCTCAGGTCACAAAATCCATCGCGCCGAGCAATTCCCATAAAAAAGGCGCGTCTTTCGACGCGCCTTTTTCAAATCGAAGCCAAATGGATTAGCCCATCGCCTTTTGAAGATTGGAGTCGACCTTGTCGAGGAAGCCCTCGGTCGTCAGCCATTTTTGATCCGGGCCGACCAGCAAAGCCAAGTCCTTGGTCATGTCGCCGGCTTCCACGGTATCGACGCAGACTTTTTCCAAGGTCGCCGCGAACTTGGCCAGCTTGGCGTTGTCGTCCAGCTTGGCGCGGTGCGCGAGGCCGCGGGTCCAGGCGAAGATCGAGGCGATGGAGTTGGTCGAGGTGGACTTGCCCTTCTGATGCTCGCGGTAATGGCGGGTCACCGTGCCATGCGCGGCTTCGGCTTCCACGGTCTTGCCATCGGGCGTCATCAGCACCGAAGTCATCAGGCCCAGCGAGCCGAAGCCCTGCGCCACCGTGTCGGACTGCAC
>JAFECO010000234.1 GCA_018242085.1 Pseudomonadota bacterium | reverse complement strand
CGGCATGCAGCTCGACAGTTTCGCGCGGCGGCCTTTATGGGAAGCGGGGCTGGATTATGATCACGGCACCGGCCATGGCGTTGGCTCGTATCTCTCGGTGCATGAAGGGCCGCAGAACATCTCCAAGCGCCCTGTCAGCCAGCCTTTGATGCCCGGCATGATCTGTTCCAACGAGCCCGGCTATTACAAGGCTGGCGAATATGGCATCCGCATCGAAAATCTGGTGGTGGTGACCGAGCCCAAGCCAATGCCGGACGGCGAACGGCCCATGATGGGGTTCGAGACCATCACGCTTGCGCCCATCGACCTCAATCTGGTGGAGCCGGGCCTTCTCACCGATGCCGAGCGCATCTGGCTCAATGCCTATCACGCCCGCGTGCTGGAAACCTTGCGCCCGCTGGTGGACGAAGAGACCCGCGCCTGGCTGGAAAAAGCGACACGGGCGGTGTGATCGTAAGATAGTGCTGCTTGCCGCTCATCCTTCGACAAGCTCAGGATGAGGGTAGCGCTAGCCGCCGATAAGCTTCAACCACGCATCCTCGTCCAGCACCTGGACATTGTGCTTCTGCGCGTCCTTGAGCTTGGAGCCCGCGCCCGGCCCCGCGACCACGATGTCGGTCTTGGCGGAGACCGATCCGGCAACTTTCGCGCCCAGCGACTCCGCCCGCGCTTTGGCTTCCTGGCGGGTCATTTTTTCCAAAGTGCCGGTGAAGACCACCGTCTTGCCCGATACGGGCGAGGATTTCGCCGGCGCGGCCATGGCCGTGACATCCAGCCAGGCCAGCAGCCTATCCAATGCCTTCACATTATGCTTCTCGCCGAAAAAGTCGCAGATCGCCTCGGCGACAGTGCCGCCGATGCCTTCCAGGCTTTCCAACTCCTCGCGCGCATTCTCCGCCTTCATGCCGTCCAGGAAGGCGTCGATGGTACGGTAATGGCGGGCGATCAGCCGCGCCGTGGTTTCGCCCACATGGCGGATGCCCAGCGCGTTGATCAGCCGGTCCAGGCCGATGGTGCGGCGGCGCTCGATCGCTGCCATCAGATTTTCCACCACCTTGTCTTCGCGGTCTTCCTTTTTTGCCTTGGTCTTGACCGGATCCTTGCCTTCGGCAGCACGGCGTTCTTCGGACAATTGGGCGCGGTGCGCGGCCAGCACCTTGCTCACTTTTTCCGGCTTTTCCGTCAGGGCGAAAATATCGGCGGGCTCTTTCAGCAATCCCTTGTCATGGAACAGCTCGATCATGGTGCCGCCCAGGCCTTCGATGTCAAAGCCGTCGCGCGCGACGAAATATTTCAGCCGTTCCACGGTCTGGGCGTCGCAGATCAACCCGCCAGTGCAGCGCCGGTCCACATCGGCCTTGCCGGTCTTTTCATCCACTTCGCGCACGGCATGGCTGCCGCAGATCGGGCATTTGTCGGGAAATTTGTAGGGCCTGGCGCCGCGCGGACGCTTCTCCGGGATCACCCGCACGATCTGGGGGATCACATCGCCCGCGCGCTGGATCACCACCGTGTCGCCGATCCGCGCATCCAGGCGCGCAATTTCGTCTTCATTGTGAAGCGTGGCGTTGCGCACCACCACGCCGCCCACCGTCACCGGCTTCAGCCGCGCCACGGGCGCCAGCTTGCCGGTACGGCCGACTTGGATCTCGATATCTTCCAGCACGGTCTCGGCCTGCTCGGCGGGGAATTTGTGCGCCGTGGCCCAGCGGGGACTGCGCGAGACAAAGCCCAGCCGCTCCTGAAGGTCGAGCCGGTCCACCTTGTAGACCACGCCGTCAATGTCATAGCCCAGCCGGGCGCGCCGGGTTTCGATGTCGCGATAGAATTTCAGAACTTGTTCCAGAGTCTCGCACCGCTTCACCAGCGGATTGACCATGAAGCCATAGTCGCCGAGCTTCTCCAGCATCCCGGACTGCGTCTTGGCCGGTAATTCGCTGATCTCGCCCCAGGCATAGGCGAAGAAGTTGAGCGTGCGCCCGGCCGTGATCGAGGGATCGAGCTGGCGCACCGAGCCGGCGGCGGAATTGCGGGGATTGGCGTAAACGGGCTTGCCGTCCTTTTCCTGCCGCTTGTTCAGGGCGTCGAACGCCTTGTGGGTCATATAGACTTCGCCCCGCACTTCTAAAATCTCTGGCAGCACGGCGGAGCGGCTTGCCTTCAGCCGCAGCGGAATATCGGAAATGGTGCGCAGATTGGCGGTGATATCCTCGCCTTCCTGCCCGTCGCCGCGGGTGGCGCCCTGAACCAGCAGACCCTTCTCATACCGCAAGGACGCGGAAAGACCGTCGATCTTGGGCTCGGCCATGATGGCGATCTCTTCGTCGTCCTTCATCCCCAGGAAGCGGCGGACCCGGCCCAGAAATTCCGCTACATCCTCGTCGCTGAAGGCATTGTCCAGGGACAGCATCGGCCGGGCATGAACCACCTTGGCGAATTTCGCAGATGCCTTGGCGCCGATGCGGTGCGACGGGCTGTCGGGCCGCACCAGCAGAGGAAAACGTTCCTCGATCGCGGCATTGCGGCGGCGCAGCGCGTCATACTCCGCATCGCTGATGGCAGGCCTATCCTCGGCATAATAGCGGCGGTCATGCTCGGCGATCTCGCGCGCCAGCCGGTCCAGTTCCTTTTCCGCTTCTGCGGAAGACAGTTTGTCGACGGGCTTGCCGGTCACGCGGATTTGGCCCGTTTGCGCACCGGCCTGGCCCGCGAGGCTTCAGCCACCAGCCGCTTGGCGGCCGCGCGTGCCTCTTCGGTGACACTGGCGCCCGACAGCATGCGGGCAATTTCCTCCAGCCGGGCATCGTCTTCCAGCATCACGATGCGGGTCTTGTCGCCCACCCGCGAGATGCGAAAATGCCGCGCCGCCCGCGCCGCGACCTGCGGAGAATGAGTGACCAGCAGGACCTGGGTGGTTTCGGCCAGCCGCTGCAGCCGCTCACCCACCGCATCGGCCACCGCGCCGCCCACGCCACGATCCACTTCGTCGAACACCATGGCGGTTGGGGGCGAGGTCTGGGCCAATGCCACTTTCAACGCCAGGGAGAAGCGCGCCAATTCGCCGCCCGAAGCAATCTTGGCCAGCGAGCCGAACGCGGCGCCCTCCACGGTGGCGACTTCGAACGCGATTTTTTCCAGGCCATTCGCAGTGCCCGCGTCATCGGCCAAACTTTCCAATGCGACGCGAAACTTCGCATGCCCCAGTTTCAACGGCGCCAGTTCCGCAGCAACGGCCGCTTCCAGTTTTTTCGCGGCGGCGGCGCGGCTCTTGGACAGCCTCCGCGCGGCATCCAGATAGGCTCCATGCGCCTTGCTCACCACCGCTTTCGCGTCTTTCAGCGAGGTGCCGCTGCCGTCCAGCGCCTCGCGCTGGGCCAGGAAGTCCGCCAGCACGGCCGGCAATCCATCCGGCGTGGTGCCGTATTTGCGGGCGAGAGTCCGCAGCTCGAACAACCGCTCTTCCTTGCGTTCCAGCGCGGCCGTGTCGGTGTCCAGGCTGGCCAGCAAGGCATCCAATTCACGCCGCGCTTCCTCGGTCTGGGCGAAGGCCTGTTCCAATGCCGCTTCGGCCGCGGCCGCACGCTTGCGCGCTTCTTCCTGCAGCCGGGACAATTTCTTCAATGCCATGGCCAGGGCCGCTTCCGCGCCCCGCTCACCCGACAAGGCGTCGGTCGCCGCGCTCAAATCCTCGGCGATGCGGGCGGCGTTCATCATCAGGGCCCGTTCGCCGGCCAGGCTTTCCTCTTCGCCCGGCTGA
>JAFECO010000233.1 GCA_018242085.1 Pseudomonadota bacterium | reverse complement strand
GGGCGCGGTGGCCGGAATGCTGTCCAAGCCGCAGCAGGTGAATCTGGGCAAGCCCGCCTGGCGGTGAAGCACCGCTTGGTTTGAAAGAACTGGCGCCGACTCGGCTACTGCGCGAGCCTCGGTGGCGCTGAGGGTTTCCGGCAGCTGCCGCGTTCTGGCGCCGACTCGGGCCGCTGACGCGGCCCTCACTGGCGCTCAGTTTTTGTAAGCTCGCTTCGCTCGCTAACAAAAACTGGCGCACCCGATAGGATTCGAACCTATGACCTCTGCCTTCGGAGGGCAGCACTCTATCCAGCTGAGCTACGGGTGCAGGCAGGGCGACCTATAAAGCAAAACGAGCCCGCAACGCAAAGCGTTGTCGGGCTCGTTTGGTTATTTTCCTGTCTTCAGGCCCGGTTGCCGGCCAGCATCGGCAGATGCTCGGCCAGATGCGCCAGCGCGCTGTCCGGCGACAGATTCAGGGCCTGGGCGATTTCCTGAATATGTTCCGGGGTCAGGGCCGCTTTCAGCTGGTCCACGCTGATGGGCTGACCCTGGCCGCCGCCGGTCCAGGACGACACCAGGTGCCCCAGCCCGCCCTCGCTCAGCTGCCCCATCAGGCCGGACAGACCGCCCAGCGAGGAATTCTGCAGCACATTGCCCAGCAGGCCCTGCACGCCGCCTTCACCGCCTTGCGAAAGCGCGCCCTTGGCCGCGCCCACCACATCATCCAACAGACCCATCATGACCTCCCATTGCTACGGTTGATATTATGTCCGGCTTGCGACGCCGCTGTGACCGAAGCCGTCACTCCCGGATTGTGTTCTTTTTCATCACGGTATCGATGGTGGCTTCGGAATAGCTCAGCAATCGGCCCAACTGTCTGGCGATCTCTTCGCGGGCCTTGCCGGTGTATGCGCCGGACTTGACCAGCTCCGCCTTCTTGCGCTTCAGGGCCAGATACTCGTCGAGCGTCCCGCCCTTATAGATCAGCAGGACATCCTTGCCCTTGGCGACATCGGCGGGGAACAGATCGGTGACGATCAGATCGGGCTCGCGATATAGCGCGACATGACTCTCTTTTGCGATCCGGGTTGCTTCCTGGAAGATCGCGCTCGCTTCGGCCGGCGGCAGCACCGCGCTGAATGCCAGCTTCTTGGAATTGTCATCCACCATTTCCGCGAATGCGGCGATCACGCCCAGATCGTAAGACCGCCGATCCATCTTCCATGTATCAGCATCCTTTGCCGATGCGTGTCCTGGAACGAGTGACGCAAGCGACATCATCGCCACAAACAAAGAGGCAAGAAAACCTTTGCCCGCCATTCATGTCCCCCTCAGTTGCCGTGACGCAGGTGCATGGTCATATGCGCGCGCACCAAACCATGCCTCCAACCGCAATGGTTGCGTGGAGGACCCTAGAACACAACGCCGATCTTCCCAAGGATTACCGGCTGCGGTTACAGCCAGGTCGCGACGCCGCCGTGACCGGAGCAGGTGCCGCTGCGATGGGTATAGGTCACCGTCTTGCCGTCCTTGCATTTGGCGGAGCCGGCTTCGGCTTTCGCCGCCGGCTTGGCGGTCATCGCCGCAGGCGTGGCGGCGGCCGGTTTGGCCGTCATGGCGGCGGGCGTCGCGGCGGCGGTGCTGGCCGGCGCTTTCAGGCAGGTGGACATATAATCCTTGTAGGTGGTCTTGGACTTGGCGGCGGCGCTCATGCCGTTCCAGGTGGCGGCGCAGCTTTTCATGTTGGCTTGCTGGGCCGTGTCGGCGGCGCGGCCGGGCGCCGCGAATGAAATGGCGGCGATTGCGGCGACAAATGCGATTGCAAATTGGGTACGCAAATAGACCTCCCTGGAGACAATGACGGCGTAAAGCTTCCGCCTGTTTAACGAGAGGAACAAGAGCATCGGCCAGGAAAAGTGTGGAGCGCCCTCCGCGCGGGCGTTGCCACGCTGCCGCTTGCAACTCCGTCCGGCCGTGCGACCAACACGACAGCGGAACCGATTTTGCGAAAATTTCTATGCTGGGCGCGCGAGTTCTGCTTTCACGGCTTTGCGCATGCGCGTGAGATCGGTTCGCGTATCCATCGATTTGAAAATAATTCTGATTCTCCGATCTGTCGGGAAGATTGCCGGAAGTTCATTTTCGGCGATGCCGAAGCCGAGGATCACCAGGTCCGACACGCGCGACAGATCTTCTGTCGCAATGGCTTTCAACATTTTCTCCGACCATGCCGGATCGCCCGGCGCGTTCATGAAGGCGAATGGGTCCAGCGCATGCACCACCACCAGCCGCATGTCATCGGGCACTGCTACTCCGTCCTGCAGCAACGCGGTGACGGCGACGGATGCATGAATGTCGCCCACGATCACCAGCACCGCCTTCTTCGCACCGCGCGATCCCAGCGCCACCGAATCGATGAACACCGGTTTGCCGTCGGGGCCTGATTTGCCCATATGGGCACGGGAGATGGTGTCGGCACGCGCCTTCACGCAGGCTGCGATGAAGGCCTTGCGCGCCGTGCGGTAATCGGGCGGATTCGGAGTTTCGGATTTTGAAGGCATTTTCCGCTAATCTACCTCCGGTCACTGGAAAGTTGAAGAATGACACGGTTTGCCGTCCTGGAAGACTTGCGCAACCGTCCCGTCGGCGACCAGGGAGCGATGCGCGCCGCGCGCAAGGGCTTTCGCACCCGCATTCCCATCCAGCGCGACAATGTCTTGTTCGGCGAGGCCCTGGTCGAGGCGCGGGACCGTGGCCTGAGAGGCGAGAATTTCTATGCCAGCGACCGCAACCCGCCTTACTGGCACCGCGTGGAGGGCGCGACGGACAAATTGCTGCTGCGTCCCTCGGTGGCGGACAAATTGCGCAAGGTCGATGCGCGCGCGGGCAAGGCGGGGCTGGAACTGTTCCTGTTCGATGCCTGGCGGCCTAGAGCCGTGCAGGCCTATTTTCACGATGTCTGGATGCCGCAGCAATTGCAGCGCCGCGATCCCGCGCTCACCGGTTCGCGCCTGACCGAAGAAGTGGAACGCTATTGGTCGGCGCCCAGCAGCGACGAGAATTCGCCCGCGCCCCATGCCACCGGCGCCGCCGTCGATCTCACCTTGCGCTGGAAGGATGGCGAGGCGCTGTGGATGGGTTCGCTGTTCGACGATGCGACCGCATTGGCCGCGCGCGATCGCTTCGAGTCCTTGGCGGCGGATAATTTCTCCTTTTCCGATCAGGAAGCGCGCGCCAATCGCCGCCTGCTGCATTGGCTGATGACCGAAGAAGGCTTTGCCGGCCATCCGGACGAATGGTGGCATTTTTCCTGGGGCGATCAGATGTGGGCCGCGCTCACCGGCGCGGGCGCCGCGCATTACGGCCTGGCGCACGCATCTTAACGCGCCGCAAATTCAGCGCGTTTTTCCTATTTCAGGACTGGCCGGAACGCGCCGTCCCAGCCGGGGCCGGGCGGGTGGGTTTCGAAATAGCGGATGCGCGCGCGATAAAGATCGTAAAGCGTCTGGCTGGCGCCCGACAGCCGCGCGCATTGTTCGATCAGCGCCCGCGCCTTGTCCCATTGCTGATTTCTCAGGCACTGGAAAATATGCTCATGGAAGGTGGCGAGCGCGCGGACCTTGGGCGATGTCCGCGCTGCCCGATGATCCAGCATGGCATAAAGATGGATCGGCGGATCGTCCTGGCCTTGCGCGAAATAATCCACTTCCAGAAAGGCAAAGCCCAGGCCCGCGGTCGCTTGGGTTTCCTGCGCGACGATGATGGAAGGGCCATAATTGCGCGACAAGGCTTGCAGCA
>JAFECO010000232.1 GCA_018242085.1 Pseudomonadota bacterium | reverse complement strand
CTTCGCCGCCGGCAGCGTAAAGGCCGCTTTAAGCAAGTCGGGTCTAAAACAGCCTTATGTTAAAAGGGGCAATATGCCGGTTGGGCGTGACCCTGCTTGCGGTCTTGATCGCGGGGGCACGCATGCCCGCGCGAGCGGAGGAGAATTTCGGCGCGCTGAGTATCAGCGGCTATGCCGATTTCCGGGTGATCGCCCCGCCCCGCGAAACCGCCTGGCTGAATGGCGGGCTTTCGAAATTCCGCTACGGCAATGACGAAGGAAATTTCCGTTTCGCCGAAGCCGTGGTGCAGGGCCGCTACAAGATCGACGATGCGCTGTCGGCGGTTGTGGTGCTGCGCGGCGAGCCCGAGCAGCGCATCGGCATCGACATGCTGGAAGGTTATATCTCCTGGCATCCCGCATCGGCGGGCCCATTCAGCTGGTCGGTGAAGGCGGGCGCTTTCTTTCCCACCATCAGCCTGGAGAATGACGATCTGGGCTGGGCCAGCCCTTACACATTGACGCCGTCCGCCATCAACAGCTGGATCGGCGAAGAGCTGCGCACCATCGGCGGCGAAGCCATCCTGCGCTACGACACAAGGGATTTCGGCACCGTCTCGCTTACCGGCGCGGTGACCTGCTGCAACGATCCGGCCGGCATCCTGATGGCCCAGCGCGGCTGGGCGATGGACGACAGGCCGGCCGGCATCTTCAGCGATCAGCGTTTGCCCGATGCGACATTGCGCTTGTTCCGGCAGACGCCGCCGGACCGCACGCCCATGTTCGACGAGATCGATGGCCGTCCCGGCTGGTATGCGGGACTCACCTGGCAGATGGCGGGCGTGGGCAAGCTTTCGGTGCTGCGCTACGACAATGAAGGCGATCCTTACAGAATCTCCGGCGAATATCCGGCCTGGGACACGCGCTTCTGGAGTTACGGCGCGCGCACCGGATGGGACGGGCTGGTGCTGATCGCCCAAGGCTTGCAGGGCCAGACAGTGGTGGCCGTGCGGGGCAGTCTTTCCTATACCTTCTTCCAGTCGGCGTTCTTGTTGGCGAGTTATGATCTCGCCGATATCGGTGCGGAGGATTGGCGCGCCAGCGTGCGCGGCGACGTCTTCGCCACCCGCCATCCAGCCGCCACCCCCAGCGTCCTTGAGGAAGACGGTCATGCCGCGACGGTAAGCCTGTCCTGGCAGCATTTCGACTGGCTGCGCGTCACTGGCGAGATGATCGCCATGCAGTCGCGGCGCCGGGAATATTTGTTGGATGGATTTCCGTCCGCCGCCTTGAGCCAGCAGCAATTGCAGCTGTCGGCCAGATTCTTTTTCTAACGTTATCGATGCGAGGCCCGGCCTGTTTCCCCCGCGCAGGCAAAGCTTGCGCGGGGGAAGGACCCTCGCAGCTCTTAAGCTGCGTAAGGCGGGGGGACTTGCATCACAGCTTTCCGCACCTGAACCTGGGATGAACGGAGCGCATGGACCGCCAAAATATTGGAAATTTCATCCTTGCGGTTGCAGCTTGAAGCGCCGCACAATCGCGTTATCTGGAAGTCCTGAGAGGCGATGCCATGATTCGTACCACCAGTTTGGCCGCACTGACCTTGGCGCTGATGAGCGCCTCGGCTTTTGCGCAATCGAACGCCGCGCCCAATGGGCCGCCGGCCCAGATGTCCGCTCCCAACAGCTATGACGAAGATCCCGACGATACGCCCAATTCGCGTTACGACCAGCGCGCCGCGCCCCCGCAGCGCACGGCCGAGGAGCAGCGCTCGCGCGATCTGTTCTGCCGCCGCGATGCCGCGGCCCGCACCGGCTATGTCACGCCGGGCCAGGCGGCCGGCCATGAACAGGCCAATGGATCCATTATCGGAACCTTGGGCGGCGCGGCCGTCGGCGCCCTGATCGGCGGAGCGGCTGGCAATGCCGGGGCGGGCGCCGCCATCGGCGCGGGCGCGGGCCTGATCGGCGGAACCGCGGTCGGCGCGGACAATGCCCGGCGCGCGGCGGCCGATGTCGAGCGGGATTATGGCGCAGCCTATTACGCCTGCATGAACGAAGCCGACTACAATCCGGGCGCGACCACCTATGCCAGGGGCGGCTATGATTACCCGCCGCCGCCCCCGGCCTATTATTATCCGCCCCCGCCGCCGCCCGCCTATTACGGATACGGGCCTTCTCCCTATCCCTATTACCCCTATTATTACGGCCCGGCCTTTCGCCCGGGCGTGAGCTTCGGCTTCAGCTTCGGCGGCGGCCATCGCTGGCGCCACTGAGCCGGTCCGGGACGATCTGCCTTCTTTTGTCGGGGACGGCCGGGCTGTAAGGTCCGGCCGTCTCATTTTCGGGTCATCGATGCCGCCAAGAAACAACCCCGCCAAGCTCAATCCGCTGCAACTGCGAACCTTGACCCTGTTGCAGGCGATCGCGCGCATTCCCGGCGCCGCCAGCCCGCAACCCAGCGGCGATGTCGCCATTACCCAGTTCCCCCATGCCCATGGCGATCATTTCCATTTGGGCGATGCCACGGTGTCGGGGCGCGACGCCACGGGGCTGGAGAACCAGGCGGTGTGGAACGCGCTTACCCGCAAGGGGATGATCAAGTCGGAATGGCCGCACCAGATCGCGTTGACGCCGGACGGCCTGAATTACGACACGGGATTGGCGGATGAAATTCTTCACCGCTCCAGCCACTGAGGCAAGATGAACGCCAAGAAACGCCGCCGCCTCTATTTCGCCGCCGCCCTGGTGGGGGCAGGCGGCATATTGGCCGCGGCCATCGTCTATCAGCTGGGCAATAATGTCCTGTATTTCTACAGCCCCAGCGACATCGCGCAGAAACATGTCGAGCCCGGCGTCGCGTTTCGCATCGGCGGCCTGGTGGAGAAGGCCAGCGTGCGCCACGGCGCCAGCGCGGATGTGCATTTCGTCGTGACCGATGGCGCGCGTTCGGTGCCGGTGGAATTCGCGGGCGTGCTGCCCGCCCTGTTCCGCGAAGGCCAGGGCGTGGTGGCGACCGGCGCGCTCAATCCGGGCGGCACGTTCCAGGCCACCGAGGTGCTGGCCAAGCATGATGAGAAATACATGCCGCCCGAACTGGTGGCGGCGTTGAAGCGCCAGGGCCGCTGGAAGGAAGGCGAATAGCATGATGGGTATGCCTCATGCTGGGTGAGCTGGGTCAGCTCGCACTCTGCTTCGCGCTGGGCCTGTCGCTGGTGATGGCGGTTTCGGGTCTGCTGGGCGCGCGGGCCGATGCGCCCAATTCCGAACTTCGTTCCGAGTTGGCGCGTTCCATCGCCTCGGCATCCACCATGGGCATGATGGTGTTCGTGGTGCTGGCCTTCGGCGTGCTGCTGACGGGTTTCGTGACCTCGGACTTTTCCATCGCCGTGGTCGCCAACAATTCGCACACCTTGAAGCCGATGATCTACAAAATCACCGGCGTGTGGGGCAATCACGAAGGCTCCATGCTGCTTTGGGTGCTGGTCTTGTCGCTTTATGCCGGCGCGGTGGCGGTGATGGGACGGGGAGGCGCGCGGCTTACCAGCGCCGCGCTGGGCGTGCAGGGCCTTCTGGCGGTGGCCTTCCTTCTCTTTATTCTCTTCACCTCCAATCCGTTCCTGCGGCTGGATCCGGCGCCATTCGAGGGCGCGGGCCTCAATCCCTTGCTGCAGGATCCGGGCCTGGCGGTCCATCCGCCCATGCTCTATGCGGGTTATGTGGGGCTCTCTGCCTCTTTCTCCTACGCCGCCGCCGCCCTGATCGTGGGCGAAGCGGGCTGGGCGCGCGCGGCGCGGCCCTTCATG
>JAFECO010000231.1 GCA_018242085.1 Pseudomonadota bacterium | reverse complement strand
GCGCCATCTCCACGATCTCGGCCACCGGCAGGACCAGCCCGGTGCGGTGGCTGACATGGGTGACCAGCATCAGGCGTATCTTGGGATTGGCCTTCAGCGCCGCTTCATACGCGTCGATCAGAGTCTGGTGCGTGGCCGGCTCGGGCAGCGCGATGGTCACCACATCGACGCCGCGATGGGTCTTCAGCCATTCAAAGGCCGATTGCGTGCTGTCGTAATCCAGATCGGCGTAAAGGACCGCATCGCCGGGCTTCAGCCGGTTATAGCCGTTGATCAACGTCATCAAGGCTTCGGTGGCGCCCCGGGTGAAAGCCAGCTCTTCCACCGCCACGCCCAGATCGCCGGCGGCGCGGGCGCGCACCCGCTCCAGGTCGGAATCATATTCGCGGCGGGCGTAAAAGGAATTGCGCCGGTTCGCCATCTCGGTCTTGCGGCGATAGGCTTCCATCACGGGCCTGGGCATCATGCCCCACATGCCATTCTCGAACGGCACGATCTCGCGGGTGATGTCATACTCCGCCGCCACGGCGCGCCAATATTGCGCGTCGCGGGCAAGCGGCGCGGCGGCATAAGCGGCGGTCGGTCCCAAGAGCAAGGCGGCTCCGATCAGATCGCGGCGGTCCAGTTCGGTCATGGCGGGCTGAAGATACGTCCCGCCCTTGCGCCGCCGCAACCTCGGTTCCGTGTCATCTTCCCGTTCCGGGGCGATTTCACGGCTTGCGGATCGACGGGCGGGTTTGCAGGCCGCTGGCCGGGCGGGCGAAGCGGATGGTGCTGTGGGGAATATACCAGCCGCCATTGGTGTCCTGGCAGGCGATGCCGGGATAGCGCTGCTGCGGATCCTCCGTGCGCAGTTCATAGCGGCGGCAATATTGGGGCGAGCCGCCCACCAGCCCGGCTTCGCGCGGGGTGAGCGCGGCAAAGGTGCGGATCTCGAAATGACGGGCGACGCCGGTGCTGGACCATTTCAAGGGCTTCTTGGCCGGGGGTTCATCCAGCGCATGGGTGAGCGCCCAGTCCAGCCCCGCTTTCGCCGCCGCGGGCCAGTCGCCCATGTCGGGACGGATGGCCACCAGCTCGCGCGGATCGCTCTGCTCCCATTGCACTTCGCGCCCGGCGGCGGCGAATTCCACTTCCCCGTCATTATAGATCAGCATGTCGCCCTGGCGGAGCGCGATGATGGCGGCCTTGGCATTGGCGGCCGCCAGCGCGGTTTTCAGCCGCGCGACCAGCGAGAGGGTGAGACGGCCCTCTTCCGCCAGGCCGTGCTCTTTCTGGAACGCCTGAATGGCGCGCTCCGTGGCCGGACCTTCCACCCCGTCAGGCTTGCCGAGCTTATAGCCTAGCTGCAGCAGCACGCGCTGCGCCTGGGCGATGGCCGCCTTGTCCGTCACCAGGCCCGGATCGGGCGGCGGCGCGGGCGGCGGCGGGGGCGGCGGCGGTTCGGGCGCGGCGGCGACGACCGGTTCGGGCGCGGGCTGGGGCTTGGCGGTGCAAGCGCCGACCAGCAGCATGATCGCGACGCCGGCGAAACGGGACGAAGCTTTCACGCGACCTCCCGCGCCGGAACGATGCGCGCGGACGGCACGGTCATGCGGATCGCCGTGCCCTGGCCCGGCACGCTGGAAATCTGCAAGCGCGCGTCGTGCAGATCGGCCACCCGCCGCACGAAAGTGAGGCCCAGGCCCACCCCGTCATGGCGGCGCGACAAGGTATTGTCGCCTTGCGAGAACAGATCGATCACCTTGGCGGCCTCGCCCGGCAGCATCCCCATGCCATTGTCGCGGACTTCGATGATAAGGCCGTCGGGTCCCATGCCGGCCGACAGGACCGCCTCGCCGCCATCCGGCGTGAATTTGACGGCATTGGACACCAGATTCATCAGCGCCTTTTGCAGCCTTTTGCTGTCGCCATGAAGCGCGGGCACGCTGTCGGCGACGGCGTTGTGAAGCGTCACGCCCGCCATCGCCGCAAGCGGGCGCATCTTCTCGATCACCGCGTCGGCGATATCGGGCAGATAGACCAGCTCATCGGTTTTGGGGGGTTCGGTATCCATCTGGGTGATTTCCAGAATGTCGTTGATCAGGTCGAGCAGCTTCGTGCCGCTGGTGTTGATCTCGCCCAGATAATCCTGCGTCTTCTCGCGGGAGGCGCCGGGCTGGTCGATCAGCATGCTGGAAAAGCCGATCACCGCGTTCAAGGGCGTGCGCAACTCATGGCTCATGGTGGACAGGAAGGCGGATTTGGCGCGGTTGGCGGCTTCGGCCTTGTCCTTGGCGATGCGCAGCGCCCCTTCGGCCTCGCGCCGTTGCTCGATTTCCGCGGCCAGCGCCCGGTTGGACTTGCTGAGTTCGACGGTGCGGGCGACCACGGCGCGTTCGACCTGGCGCTTGCGCATGGTGATGGCGAACATGGTCTGGGCCAGAAGCGCCGCCAGCGCCAGCACCAGGAGCGCCGCGCCGGCCGGAACATAGAGACGGGTGAGGACGCTGCCCATCCCGGTGGAGCGGATCGCCAGATAGAAAGGCGTGCCCGCCACGGCGAAGCGCCGGATCTGATGAAATTCGGCATCGCCGAACCAGCGTGTCAGCGCCATCGCGGGCGCGGCGGGCTCGCCCGGCGCGCTGGCGGGATAGACGTTCAGCGCCGTGCCGCTGCCGGTGGCGATGGCCGCATCCACCGGGGCATGGGCGCCCACAATGTCTTCCACCACTTTGGTCAATTGCAGCACGCCCAGCGCATAGCCTTCCAGGTCGGGCGGCGCGCCGGCGCTCTGCGTGCCCTTCTTCCGTTCAGTGCCCGACTGCATGACCGGCTTCTGCGCGCTGATCCTTTGCGGGGCGGCTTTTTGCAAAACCGTATCGCGGCCCAAGGGAAACACCACCAGCATCAAGGGCGCGCGCGCGCCATCGACCAGCGCCCGCTGCAACGGCGCCGAAGCCACCACCTTGCCGCTGTCCCTGGCGCGCTGGAACAGGGGCGCATAGATCGGGTCTTGCGCCAGATCGACGCCGATCAGCCCGCCGCTGGCCTCGAACGGCTCGACATAGGCGACGGGGATATAGCGGTCGCGCTCGCCCGCCGGAACCAGGATGCCGTCCGGCGCCAGCTCGCGCAGGCGCAATCCATAGAGCCCGTCATCCTGCAGCGCCGCCTCGAACGCCTTGCGCTGTTTTCCCGCGACATGGGGCAGCCACAACACCGCCTTGAAGCCGGAATTCTGCGGCAGGATCTGATGCGCGAAGTTCGAGAATTCCCAGCGGTTCACATCATGGGAGGACGAGACGAAAGCATGGATCGCCGCCAGCGAATTGACGTGCCGCTCGATCCCGGTCTTGAAGGCCGCGCCGTAATCGGCGGCATCGCGCTGGAACGCCTCGCGGTCGGCGGCAAGGTAATAACCGCGCGCCAGGGTGAAAACCATCACCGCGGCGGCGATGCCGATGATCGCCACCGCGACGATCGGCAGAAAGTCGATCGCGCCATACGCATGCTGGCGTTCGCTACTCGGCATGGAATGCGGGCCCGGCGCATCAATCAGCCAGAATTCGCCCCATGCAAAGCCGGCTGATGGGCCAGTAAAATAAGTATCAGGCTAAGGCGGGGTTAAGGGTTGTGAGGCAAAAACAAGGCAGCCGGACAAGGTGAAGAAGTTTCGTAAATGCGGGATTCTTCACGATCCCGCCGCGCAAGCGGCGGCGCGGATGGCGGACGGTCCCGCAATGGCACGGAACTTTTCGCGCATCAGTCCTGGCGGTTCACACTGTTGCCATGATTGCGGAAGACGCGCGGGGGAAAATCGAACCCCTGAAGTAATT
>JAFECO010000230.1 GCA_018242085.1 Pseudomonadota bacterium | reverse complement strand
GGATCGCGCAGCACATAGCCGCGGCCCCACACCGTTTCGATGTAATTGTCGCCGTCGATCGCCGCCGCCAGCTTCTTGCGCAGCTTGCAGATGAAGACGTCGATGATCTTCAGTTCCGGCTCGTCCATCCCGCCATAGAGATGGTTGAGGAACATTTCCTTGGTCAGGGTGGTGCCCTTCCTCAGCGAAAGCAGCTCCAGCATCTGATATTCCTTGCCGGTCAGATGCACGCGCTGGCCGTCCACTTCGACGGTCTTGGCGTCGAGATTGACGGTGAGCTTGCCGGTGGTGATCACCGACTGGCTGTGGCCCTTGGAACGGCGGACCACCGCCTGGATGCGGGCGACCAGCTCGTCCTTGTGGAAGGGCTTGGTCATGTAATCGTCGGCGCCGAAGCCCAAAGCCTTAACCTTGGCTTCGACGATGGCGTTGCCGGACAGGATCAGAACCGGGGTCTGCACCTTGGCGACGCGCAGAGCCTTCAGGACCTCGAAGCCCGACATATCGGGCAGCTGCAGGTCCAGCACGATGATGTCGTAATCATACAATTTACCCAGATCGATCCCTTCTTCGCCGAGATCGGTGGTGTAAACATTCAATCCTTCGCTCCGCAGCATCAGCTCGATGCTGCGCGCCATGGCGCTGTCATCTTCTATCAGCAGTACGCGCATGTAAGGCCCCTCTTCAGTCCCATGAATCACCTCCGGCCCCTGCCGGCAGGGTTAAACGGTTGCCGGAGGGTAAGCGCAAATGGTTAACAGCGCCTTTAACGCACGAGCGGCCTTTCAGTCCCCAGAAATCCGGGATTAAGGGCCTTTACCGTCCAATTCCCGATAATGCCTTGATTCGATTTGTTAAGTTTACCGCCGTTTAAATTTTTGGCTGCAAAATGCGGACATCTGAGCCGCAAAAAGCGGCTGAAAAAGGACCGGGATGCGCGCGTTGCTTAAGGAAATCGAGGGCCTGCCGACCCTGACGCGGTTCGGGCGGGTGGCGCGGATCGAAGGTTTGGGCGTCGAAGTCACCGGCGCCGTGGGCGCGGTCACGCTGGGTGGCCAGGTTCGCCTAAGTATTGGAAATAACAAGAAGATATCGTGCGAAGTGGTCGGCTTTCGCGATGGAAGGGCGCTGGTCATGCCGCTGGGTCCCCTGGACGGGATCGCGCTGGGCGCCCGGGCGGATTTCGAAAACAAGCCGGCCTGCATTTATCCCTCCAAGGCCTGGCTGGGCCGGGTGGTGAACGGCTTCGGCGAAGCCATCGACGAGCTGGGACCGTTGCCGCAAGGCGCTGTCGCCTATCCACTCAAGGCGCCGCCGCCTCTGGCCACCGCGCGTGGACGCGTCGGCGCCAAGCTGGATCTGGGCATTCGCGCGCTCAATGCGTTCGCCACCTGCTGCCAGGGCCAGCGCATGGGCATTTTCGCGGGCTCCGGCGTGGGCAAATCCACCTTGCTGGCGATGATGGCGCGCAACTCCAACGCCGACGCCATCGTTATCGGCCTGATCGGCGAGCGTGGCCGCGAAGTGAAAGAATTCATCGAAGACGATCTGGGTCCCGAAGGCTTGGCGCGCAGCGTCGTGGTCGCCGCCACCTCGGATGAAGCGCCGCTGGTGCGCCGCCAGGCCGCCTATGTGGCGATGACCGTGGCCGAGCAATTGCGCGACCAGGGCCTGAATGTGCTGCTGCTGATGGATTCGGTCACCCGCTTTGCCATGGCCCAGCGCGAGATCGGCCTTTCCGCCGGCGAGCCGCCCGCCTCCAAAGGCTATACGCCCACCGTCTTCGCGGAACTGCCCCGGCTTCTGGAACGGGCCGGTCCCGCCCCGCAAGGCGGCAGGGGATCGATCACCGGGCTCTTCACCGTCCTGGTGGAAGGCGACGATCACAACGAGCCGGTCTCCGACGCGGTGCGCGGCATCCTGGACGGCCATATCGTCCTGGACCGTGCCATTGCGGAACGGGGCCGCTTTCCCGCCATCAATGTCCTGAAATCGGTCAGCCGTTCCATGCCCGGCTGCAACACGGAAATCGAGCAAAACCTGGTTTTGCGCGCCCGCGGCCCCATGACCATCTATGAGGACATGGCCGAATTGATACGCCTGGGCGCCTATAAGACTGGCACAAATCCTGAAGTAGACAACGCCGTGATGCTTCACCCGCGTCTCGAAGCCTTTTTGACGCAAAAAAAGGACGAGCAGGCCGGTTTAAGCGAATCTTATGCGGCGCTGTCTGACATTCTCGACGGCGCAGGGAATGGGAGGGCGTGATGAACCGGACCGATACTCTGCTGCGGCTGAAGCGTTTCCGCGTTGACGAAATGAAGCGCCGGATCGCGGCCATCGACGCCATGCGCGCCGATCTGGAGCGCAAACTCACCGACCTCGACGAAAATGTCGCCCGCGAGAAACAGCGCGCCGGCGATTCGGATATCGGCCGCCTGGCTTTCCCCTCCTTCCTGCGCTCCATCGATGCGCGCCGGGAAAATCTGCGCAACACTTTGAAGGAAATCGAGCGCGAGCATGTCAGCGCGCAGGCCGACCTCAACAATGCCTTTCAGGACTTGAAGGCGCTGGAATTCGCCAACGAGCAGCAGGCCAAGCGGCTTGCCGAAATCGAGACCCGCCGGGCCCAGACCCGGATGGATGAAATGGCGTTGGTCCGCCATCTCCGCAAACACTCCCTGCGTAGCGCCTAAGGGCGCTTGCCTTTTGACTGCGGGCGGCGTCGCACGTCCTGTGAGCGGCGTCTCGCGAGCAGGTCCTGTGGACCTGCGAGAGTGGCGCCTCGCTCGCTCCGCTCACCAGGGGCAAGGTTTTCTAGGCTCACTGTGTTCGCCAAGAAAACCTAAGCCAACGCCGCGAGCTTGGGCGAGCGGCCGGGCAACGCGTCTTGCTCCTGGCGTTTAGGCTCGAGACGCTCCGTGTCCGCTCCTGCTCAGGCCACAAACTCCCTCGCGCCGGGTTGGCGACCGGGTCGCGACTAAGTCCTTCCAGTTGAACGGGGCGTGGGGTCGGGTACGATCCCGCTAACTGAGTCGCGGGGGCGCGAAGCCATGTCTTTCTCCGAAACCATATCGCCGTTGCTGGGGCGTCTCGCGCTCAGCTGGTTTTATGGCGCCGGCGCCTACAACATCGTCAACAACTGGACCCAGCTGTCGCACCAGCTGGCGGCCAAGCATGTGCCGCTGCCGCCGCTGGTGCTGGTGGTGGCCTTTGTCCTGATCGTGATGGGCGTTTATTCGCTGCTGGTGGGTTATCACACCCGTCATGGCGCGGTGCTGCTGTTCGGCATGACCATCGTCGCCACCGTGGTTCTGCACGATTACTGGCACATCGCCGATGCGGCGGCGCGGCGAGCGGAGTTCGAGATTTTCTCCCGCGATGTCGCAATCTGTGGCGGGCTTTTGCTGTTGATCGGCATGGGGTGTGGGCGCTTCGGCTGGGATAACCGTCCGCCGCCGAAAAAGGTACGCTAACTCTCTAACGCTACGCGCTTAACTCAGAAGCAGTTCGGCCAGTTCGCGTGGAGATAGCGTCTCCAGCGGCGCGTCGGCATCGGGGGCGCGCGAGACATGCGCCAGTTGCGCGCCTTGGGTTACCGCCGCCGCCAGCGCGCCGAAGCGGCGGGCCATGTCCAGCCCGGTGACGATGAGGCGCTTGAGGCGGAAGGCGGCGATGGTTTCGCTGATGTCTTCCGCATCGGCCAGGGCCGAGACCACGCCGATGACTTCGCTGTCGGGACGCCCGTCCATGCAGCCGAACGCGGCCCGCGCCTTGAGATTGCGGGGATTGAAGCCCTGGGAATCGATCACCACCAGCTGATTGTGCCCGGCC
>JAFECO010000022.1 GCA_018242085.1 Pseudomonadota bacterium | reverse complement strand
GCCACCGGCGTCTTGCCGCTGCCGCCTGCCGTGAGATTGCCCACGCAAATGACGCGGGCAGCGGCGCGATAGGGTTTTGCATGACGCGCCTTCCACGCCACGCTGGCGCCGTAAAGCGCGCCCAGCGGCGCCAGCAACAGGGCGGCGGGGCCGCACCGTTGCCAGAACTCAGGGGCGCGCATCGGCACCCAGGAGATTTTTCACGGCACCGATGGTCTTCTCCACCGCGCCGGAAAGCTTTGCCGCGCCCCGCGCCGCGGCAGCGCCGGCGGCACGAGCCGCTTGAGGATCCGACAGAAGACGCTCGGCTTCGCGGGCGATATCGGCGGATGTCTGGACATCGCCGAAGCCTTGCGCACCCAGCACCTCCTCAAAGGCACGGGCGGAGTTGGCGCGCGAGGGACCTGCCAGGACAGCGCAATTCAATATGGCCGGCTCAAGGGGATTATGGCCTTGCATCGGCACCAAGGTGCCGCCCAGAAAGCAGAAGGACGGCAGGCGATAGAACAATCCCAGCTCGTTCATCGTGTCGGCGATATAGACGGCGGTGTTTGCCGCGACGGCTTCGCCCGCCGCGCGGCGGGCATGGGGGCGGACGCCGCACAGCATGGCGATGTCCGGACCCCGCTCCACATGGCGCGGCACGATGATGGTGAGGAGATTGGGGAACCGGGCTCGCAGCTGGTCATGCGCGGGAAGCACGGTTTCGTCCTCGCCGGGATGGGTCTGGGCGGCCAGCAATATCGGCCGGTCCCCGATCACGGCCCGCATGGCCGCCAGGGCCTGCCCGTCGCAAGAGAGCGGCGGCGCATCCGCCTTCAAACTGCCCGCCACCACCACGTCATGCGCACCCAACGCGCGAAACCGTGCCGCGAAATCCTCATCCTGCGCCAGGATCGTATCGAACACGCCCAGAAGCGTGCGCGCCATCTGCGGCACCCGCCGCCAGCCTGCCGCCGAGCGTTCGGAAATCCGCGCATTGATCAGCGCCAGCTTCACGCCACGCCGCTGCGCTTCCAAAAGCAGGTTGGGCCAAAGATCGGATTCCACGAACAGGCCCGCCGAGGGTTGCCAGTGGTCCAGGAAACGGGCGGCGGCGCGCGGCGTGTCCAGCGGCACATATTGGTGAATGGCGCCGGCGGGCAGGCGCGCCTGCATCATGTTGGCGCTGGTGACGGTCCCGCTGGTGACCAGAACCCGAATGTCTTCCGCCAATAGCTTTTCGATCAGGGGCAAGGCCGCCAGGCTTTCGCCCACGCTGGCGCCATGGATCCAGACCAGGCGGCCATCGGGCCGCGCGGCGCTGGCGACGCCCAGCCTTTCGCCCATCCGGGCGCTGTCTTCCTTGCCCCGCGCGGCCCGCTCGCGCAGCAGAAGCGGTGCCAGGGGTGTCAGCGCGATGCCCAGCCAGCGCCAGGCGTGAAGGCCCAGGGGCAGCCGCGCCATCAGCTCCCGCCTTCCACATCGTCGAGATTGTGGCGGTAAAGCTGGGCATAGAGCCCGCCCTTGGCCAGCAGCGCGTCATGCTTGCCGGCTTCGACCACGCGGCCCTTGTCCAGCACGAAAATCTGGTCGGCATCGCGCACGGTGGAAAGCCGGTGCGCGATCACGATGGTGGTGCGCCCCGCCGACAGCCGGGTGAGGGCGTCCTGGACCTGGCGCTCGCTTTCCGCGTCGAGGGCGGAGGTCGCTTCGTCCAAAAGGAGAATGGGCGCGTTGCGCAGCATGGCGCGGGCGATGGCGATGCGCTGGCGCTGGCCGCCCGACAATTTGAGGCCGCCTTCGCCCACCCGTGTCCGATAGCCTTGCGGCATGTCGCGCACAAAATCATGGGCCGCGGCATCCCGCGCCGCCCGCTCGATGTCTTGCTCGGTCGCGCCGGGCCGTCCCAGGGCGATATTGTCGGCGATGCTTTCGTCGAACAGGACCGCTTCCTGGGTAACCACGCCGATGGCGGCGCGCAGCGATTCCAAGGTCACGCCATGAATATCCTGCCCGTCGATGGCGATGCGTCCGCCGTCGCGCTCGTAGAAGCGCAGCAGCAGATTGAAGATGGTGGTCTTGCCGGCGCCGGACGGTCCCACCAGCGCGACCTTGCTGCCGGCCGCGATATCCAGGGTGACGCCGTCCAGGATCGCGGTGTCGCCGTCATAGCCGAAGCGCACATCCTGGAAAGAGACGGCACCGCCATGAAGAGGCACATTGAGACTTGTGGCGCCTGGCGCATCGACGATGCGGGGCTTGGTGTCGATGGCTGAGAACATGCGGTTGGCCGCAGCGATGCCGGCCGAGGCGGTCGGCCATAACTGGCTGAGATTGCGCACCGGCTGCTGCGCCAGCAGCAAGGCAGTGATGAAGCCGACAAAAGTGGGCAGCGTGAGCTGCCCATGCAAGGATTGATAGCCGGCAAAAAGAAGGACCAGCGCGATCACCAGGCCCGCGAAGATATCGGTCATTGGCGCGGCGGCAGCGCGCAGGCGAACGGCCTTCAGCAAAGTTTTCAGCCGCGCGGCAAGGCGGGCATCGACACGTTCGACGCTGTGCGCTTCCAGACCATAGGCTTTGATGATGCGCCGCCCGTCCATCGCTTCCGACAAAGCAATCGACAGATCGCCCGTCTCGGTCATGCCGCGGGTGGCGGCGCGGCGCATCGAGCCGCCCAGCCGTTCCATCGCCCAGGCCACCGCCGGCAACGCCAGCATCGACAAGAGGCCAAGCTCCCAGTCGCTGGCGAGCACGATGCCGATATAGACGATCAGCTGCACCAGCTCGAGGAAGATGGCGGCGACGCCCTGGGTGAGCGCGTCGCGCATCAAGGTGGCGTCGTAAAGGAAATTGGACACGAACTGGCCGGAATGCACGGCATTGAGATCGGCCAGGTCGCGGCGGATCAATCGCCCGAACATGTCGCGCTGGGCTTGGGCCACGGCCTTTTCACCCAGGGAGTCGATCAGCATGCGGCCGAAGAACAGCCCGCCGGCCCGCAAGGTCATGATGCCGAATGCCATCAGGGACAGCGGCACCAGCAATTCGGCCTTGTGGCGCACGAAGATCTGGTCGGTGACGCTGCGCACCAGCCAGGGGATGCCGCCGCCCATCGCCGAGGCGAACAGCATGCAGGCCACGGCCAGCGCCAGAAGGCCCCACTGGCCCCCCACATAATCGGCAAGCAGGCGGCGGATGATGGCGCCGGTACCGGCTTGGCGAGGGGCAGTTTCTGTCATCCGCGCCCCTTTAGCACGGGTTCCCCGGTCCCCGCGAGGCCAAAACACACTGATTCGCCAAAGGTTTAGTACCGGGGTTTAGGGCTGATCCTGGCCGTCCGGCTCCATCAGCCGGTGAATATGGACTACAAAATAACGCATCTGGGCATTGTCGACGCTGGACTGCGCCTTGGCGGCCCAGGCCCGGCGGGCCTCCGCGAAATTGGGGTACATGCCCACGATATCGAGCTTGGACAGGTCCTTGAATTCGATGCTGTCGGTGGAGGTCAATTCGCCGCCAAAAACCAGATGCAGCAGCTGTTTGGGAGTGGAAGTGGTCATCGGCGGTCCCGCTGGATTGTCCACGATCCTTTAGGGGGAATCGGGGCGGGGTTTAAGCGAATTCTTTGCGGCGATCTCCGCCAGCAGAGGCCCGGTCAGGCCAGGCCCGGACGCGATGGTTGCCCCTTGAAGGGCGAGGGGGCTGTTATAGGTCAGCAAAGCGCCGTCCGGACCCACCAGCCGCCCGCCCGCTTCGCCAAGCACGATATCGGCGGCCGCCATGTCCCAGTCCCGCTTGGTGGTCAGGCTGATCATGGCGTCGAACCGCCCCGCCGCCACCAGCGCCACGCGATAGGCGATGGAGCTGAAATTTTCGACATGCATGGGCGGCCAGCCGTCGAAGGCCTGCTTGTTGCCCAGCAAGCGGCATCCTGCGATTTCGGCGCGCCGTCCGGCCTGGATCGGGGCGCCGTTGAGAAAGGCGCCGCGTCCTGTTTCGGCCGTGAAATTCTCATCCGCCGCGGGATTGAACACCACGCCCGCGGTTGGGCGCCCGTCTTCGACCACCGCGGCGCAGATGGTGAAATGCGGCCGGCCTTTCATGAAGGCGACGGTGCCGTCGATGGGATCGACCACGAACACCCGGCGCGCTTGCAGCCGGGCGGGATCGTCCAGGCTTTCTTCGGAGAGCCAGCCGTAACCCGGCCTGGCGGACCGCAGCGTATTTTTCAGGAATGTGTCGACAGCCAGATCGGCTTCGGTGACGGGGCTGCCGCCATCCTTGGTCCAGCGCTTATATTGGCCGCCGAAAAAACGGAGCGCGATTTTACCCGCCTCGCGCACGGCGGCATTCAGAAGATCGAGGTCGCTTTCAGGACCCGGCAATCGTCATTCCTTCTATCCGGCAGGTGGGAGCGTTCGTCCCATAGCGGAATTCCAGATCGCTGGCCGGTGTCAGATTGAGGAACATGTCCTTGAGATTGCCCGCGATGGTGACTTCCGAAACCGGAAACGCGATCTCGCCATTCTCGATCCAGAAGCCGGCGGCGCCGCGGCTGTAATCACCGGTGACGCTGTTGACGCCCATGCCCATCAATTCGGTGACGTAAAAGCCCTGTTTGATGTCGGCGATCAGATCTTTGCGCGAAAGCGTGCCGGCTTCCATGTAGAGATTGGTGGCCGACGGCATGGGCGGGCCGCCGGTGCCGCGCGCGGCATGGCCGGTGGTGGCGAGACCCAGCTGTTTGGCGCTGGCGCAATCCAACAGCCAGGTGGTGAGCATGCCGTTGTCGATCAGGGCGCGGCGCTTATTGGCGACGCCTTCGCCGTCGAAAGGCTTGGAGCGCAAGCCGCGAAGCCGGTGCGGATCGTCGATGATGGTGACATGCGGCGCGAAGATCGCCGTTCCCATGCGGTCTTTGAGGAAGCTGGTGCCGCGCGCCACGCTGGAGCCGGAAATCGCCCCGGCCAGATGGCCGACCAGGCCGCCCGCTTCGCGCGGATCGAACACCACCGGGACATTCTGGGATTTCACTTTGCGGGGATGAAGCCGCCGCACTGCGCGTTCCCCGGCGCTGCGGCCGATTGCGGCCGCGCTTTGAAGATCGCCAGCATGACGGGCGCTGGCGTGATCGTAATCGCGTTCCATGCCGGTGCCTTCGCCGGCCAGCACCGCGACCCCGATGCTGTGGCTGGTTCCGGCATAGCGGCCGTAAAAGCCGCTACTGGTGGCGAGCGCGACGGCCGCGCGTGAAAAGCTGGCGCCGCCGCCTTCGGAATTGGTGACGCCTTTGACATCCAACCCGGCCTGCTCGGCATCGCGGGCGCGAGCGACCAAGGTTTCGGCCGCGGGTTCGTTAGGGTCCTCAAGATCAAGCGCGGGGATGGTACGCGCCAGCAATTCGGATGGCGCCAGGCCCGCGAATTTGTCTTCCGGCGCCAGCCGGGCCATCGCCAGGGCGCGGGTGGGAAGCGCGCTTATGGCGTCATCGGAAAAATCGCCGGACGAAACGAAAGCGACCCGGTTACCGACAAAGACGCGCAGGCCAAGATCGGCGCTTTCGCTGCGTTCGATGTCTTCCAGCTTTCCCAGCCGGTAGGACACGCTGGCGGAGACATTCTCGACCAGAAGGGCATCGGCGGCGTCGGCGCCTTCGGCGCGGGCGGCGCTGAGCAGGGTTTCCAAGATACGTTGGGGATCGCGGGGCGTGGGCATCCCGTTCCGATGCCGCAAAGGCGCCAGCCAGTCAAGCGAACGGGCCGGGACTAGGCGGCTGTCGTTACCGGTTCTGGAAGCGGAACAGGGCGGATTCGCCCCGCGCGGCTTCGGAAATATAGAGGCGCTTTTCCT
Organism: Pseudomonadota bacterium; assembly: GCA_018242085.1. Classification (GTDB taxonomy): domain Bacteria; phylum Pseudomonadota; class Alphaproteobacteria; order Micropepsales; family Micropepsaceae; genus Rhizomicrobium. The sequence goes on along the minus strand of JAFECO010000022.1, from coordinate 5,927 downwards.
TGGCCGCGTAATAGACATGCAGGTGCCTGAGCACATCCATTCCGATCAGCAGGTCGGGAAAGACCACATCGTCGGTATCGTCCAGGCCTTCCATGCGGCGGATCTTTTCGCGGGTCGCGATCTTGTCCTGCATCAGATAGATCCGCAGGTTCAAGACATCGACGCCGTCAAAAGTAAGCTTGTCGAAGCGGTGGCCATAGGCATCCAGCGACTTCTCGCCATTGGCCAGTGTCAAAGGCTGCATGTCCGGCGAGTCCGGCGTGAGCCCGAACAGGTGGTTCGCCACGGCCATGTTCATGGCGGTATATTGCGAGCCGGTGTCGAGCACGGCGTTAAAGGCGTGCCCGTCGATGGTCACCGGCAGGAAAATCAGGTTACGCTTCACGGTAATGGGCACGGCCGCGACATGATCGGCCGGCCAATAGATCACCTGGCCGTCGCAATGATCCGTCGAGAAGGCCGTAAGGCGCCTGGCGCCGAAATCCATGTCGATATCGGTGTCCCGGAACAGGTCGGTCGCCAGAAGCCCGTCATAGGGCAGGGACGTTCCCAGTTCGGGATTGGGCGCCACCAGCATCGAGATGTCTTTTTCGCTGCGTTCGCCCAAGGTGAGTCGATCCAAAGTGGCCTGGGCGTTGGACGCGTTACCGGCGAGGTCGAAAAGCCGCCGCCGGCTATAGTGCTGGGGAAGGTTCAGCGCATCGGCGGTGGCGCGGGAAATCTGGCTGACCAGCCCGCCGGTATCCAGCAGCAGCTTCTTGTCCGAACCGTCGATCTTGACCGGTACCAGCATCGCGGTGCGGTCGGTGGTACTCTGCATCTGCACCGAATTGAGGATGCGCAGGCTGGGCACGCATTCGGCGGCCCAGGCGGGCGCGGCGATCAGCATCATGGCCAGCAAGACCGGCGAACGCCTCAGCGCGGCGGCGATATTCCCCATGGGCGCATCATAGGACGGACGGCGTGCCTGGCAAAGGCGAATGGCGCGGCGGGCTATCGGCCAGCAGGCGCCACCACGGCCTTGAAAACCTCCGTTTCGCCGGTGCCGGCGGCGGTGACATAGAGCTTCTTTTCGCCAGTGGCGAGATAGACATGGAGCTGGTGCAGCAGATCCATGCCGATGGTCAGATCGGGCGGGCGGGGCTCGGTGCTCTGCGCCCGGCTGCCCAGGGCAAGTCCGCTGTCGCGATTTCGGACCATCGCATTGGTCTGGATCAGAATGGCCGGATTTTTCACATCCACGCCTTCAAGCGACAGGATCTGGAAGTTGTGGCTGTAGACAGTGGCCCCGTGCCCGTCCCGCAGATCGCCCGCCGGCATCATCTGCGGCGTGTCGGCTTTGAGCCCGAATGTCAGTTCGGCGATATCCCGGCGCATGCTGGTACGGGCGGCACCGGTATCGATCACGGCATTGACCTTTTGCCCGTCGATCGTCACCGGCACATTGATCTTGCCGCCCGTCACGGTGGCGGGAATGACCGCAACGGGCCTTTGCGACCAATAGACCACGTTGCCGGGGCAATGATCGGGCCCGAAATAATTGAGCCGCTTGGCGCCAAAATCCATGTCGAGGTCGACATTGCTGAAGAGATCGTTGGAGAGAATTCCGTCATAGGGCTTGGCATTGCCCAGTTCGCGATCGTCCGAAACCAGAAACTGGAGGCCGGAACCTTTCTGCGTGCCCAGACCCAGCTCGGCGACCCGCACGCGCGTTCGCGCATCGTCCGCGCTGTGACTGCCCCTTACGTTAAATTCCCGGGCGCCCGCCATATAGGTGGTTTCCGGCAGGCCCAATTCCCGCACCATCGCCTGGGATACCATGGTGACCGGTTCGCTGGTGCTGAGGAGAAATTTCTTCTGCTTGCCGTTGATGGTGACCGGAACGGTCATCAGATCGCTGCCCGCGACCGGCTCCATCACCATGGTGTTGAGAAATTCCGGCGCGGCGCAGGGTTGAGCCTCGGCACCGATGCACAGCGCCCCGCTGGAAATCAGCAGACACGCCGCAAAAGCCCCTTTGCGCATGGCAACCCCTCCCGGTGCGAAAATGTAGCACAAGACCGAAGGTCGTGCAGCGGCGAAAGTGTCAGTTCGCGGGTGCGGTAGCAGCCTGCGCTGCCGGGCCGGCTTGCGGCTCGCCCGCCGCTGTGATGTAGAGTTTGCGTTCCTCCACGGCGATGTACATGTGCAGATGCCGAAGAACGTCCATTCCGATGATCATGTCGGGGCTGAGGCGGTTGGTCTGGTCGTCCAAATGTTCGGCTCGACTGCCGAGTGTCGTGCGATTGTCCGAATTTTTGCCCCCGCCGAATTGCATTGGGCGTATCACCACCACCGGATTGCCGATTGCGACCCCTTCAAATGAGAGACTGGAGAAGCGGCGAGGGTATATTTCCTTTTCTGGATCATCCTTGAATGTGTTGGGTGCAGATGATGCGTCTGGCGAGAAGCCCAATTTCCTCCGCGCTCTGTCCAAATTCAAAACGGTACGGGTCGCACCAGTGTCCAGAATTGCCTTTATGGGGTGGCCATCCAGCATCACTGGTATTTCCAGATGGCCGCGCGTCATGTCGATCGGCACTACCGCCGTCGCATCGTGCGGCCAATAGACGACACGTCCGTCGCAATGATCGGTGGAGAAAATATTCAAGCGCTCGGAACCAAAATCCAGTTCGATATCGTCATGCAAAAAGCGGCCGGTTGAGAAAATGCCGTCAAAGGGCAGGCGCGCCGCTAGGGCCGGGTTGCTGTAAACCTGGAATTCTGCCCCTCCAGCTTTGGCGCTGCCCAAAACCACGTCACGAACGCTCACATAGGATTGTGAGGCGTTGCCGTACAGGTCCACCGTGCGATAGCGGCTGGTCAATTCCGGCAGTTTCAGCTCCTGCGCCGTTTCTCGCGAGATGGAATTCAATCCGCCGCCGGTATCCAGCAGGAATTTCTTTTCCACGCCATTCAGCGTGATGGGAATCATCGCCAGTCCATATTGTTGGACCGGCTCGATCTTGATCGAGTTTTTTATGTGCAGGGTCGAACAGTCGGCAGCGTTTGCCACGCCGCCAAAACCGATTGTCAGAAGTGCCGCCAATAGAATGCGCATGAAGCCCCCGCTTTCGGCGCAGATTAGCCGCTTACTTGTCTCAATTTTATCGCGACGCCATGTTGCTGTGTGAAGAAATTTTTACCTGCCGAATGCAGGAATGTTATTTCCAGATCGGCTTGCCGCTGCCGGGAAGGCCGAGCCTGGACCATTTCTCCGTCACCGTGCGGATGACGCCTTCGTCCATCGCGATCTTCTTGCCCCATTCGCGCCTGGTTTCCGGCGGCAGCTTGTTGGTCGCGTCCAGGCCGATCTTGGAGCCCAGGCCGGATTCGGGCGATGCAAAATCCAGATAGTCGATCGGGGTATGCTCGATCACGGTGATGTCGCGGGCCGGGTCCATGCGGGTGGAGATCGCCCACATCACATCCTTCCAGTCGCGCGCATTGATGTCGTCATCCACCACGATCACCCATTTGGTGTACATGAACTGGCGCAAATACGACCACACCGCCATCATCACCCGCTTGGCATGGCCGGGAAATGCCTTCTTCATGCTCACCACGGCGATGCGATAGGAACAGCCTTCGGGCGGCAGCCAGAAATCCACGATCTCCGGAAATTGCTGGCGGATCAGCGGGACAAAGACTTCGTTCAAGGCTTCGCCCAGGATCGAAGGCTCGTCCGGCGGGCGCGAGGTGTAGGTGGAGAGGTAGATCGGGTTCTTCCGCATGGTGATCGCGGTGACCGTGAAGACGGGGAATTGCTCCACCGAATTGTAATAGCCGGTGTGATCGCCATAGGGGCCTTCGTCGCGGTAATCGGCCAGCGAGACTTCGCCTTCGATCACGATCTCGGCTTCGGCGGGGACTTTCAGCGGCTGGGAAACGCAATCGGCCAGCACCATCGCCTGTCCCCTGAGCAGGCCCGCGAATTGATATTCCGACAAGGTCTCCGGCACCGGCGTCACCGCTGCCAGGATGATGCCGGGGTCGGCACCCAGCACCACGGCGGCGGGCAGGGGCGCGGTTTTCTCTTTCGCCCAGCGTTGATGATGCTGCGCCCCGCCGCGATGTTTCAGCCAGCGCATGATGGTCTGGGTCTTGTTCAGCACCTGCATGCGATAGATGCCGAGATTGTAATTGTCCTCGCGCGCATCGCCGGGTCCCTTGGTCACCACCAGCGGCCAGGTGATCAGGGGCGCGGGCTCGCCCGGCCAGCAGGTCTGCACGGGCAGCTTGGTGAGGTCGATCTCATCGCCGCGCCAGACGATTTCCTGGCACGGCGGGCGTGACACGGTCTTAGGCTTCATCGACAGCACGGTCTTGACCAGCGGCAACAGCGCCGCGGCTTCGCCCAGCGAGCGGGGCGGTTCGGGCTGGCGCAGCTGCGCCAGAAGCTCGCCCACTTCGCGCAGGTCCATGGCGCTGGTGCGTTCCTTGCCCCCCATGGTGACACCCATCGCCACCCGCTTGACGGTGCCGAACAGATTGACCAGCACGGGCATGCCGGACGGCGTGCCGTCCGCCTTGATGGGATTTTCGAAAATCACCGCCGGACCGCCTTCGGCCAGCAAGCGGGTCTGGATCTCGGTCATTTCCAGCACGGTGGAGACGGGTTCCTTCACCCGCACCAGCTCGCCCGCTTGTTCAAGCCGGGCGATGAAATCCCTGAGGGACCGGTAGGCCATGGCACTCAGCTTTCGTCAGTCACGGACCATTTCGATGGCGCTGCATGCCGGATGCCGTAGGCGAAGTAAATGAGGAACCCGATCGCGGTCCATATCACCAGGCGCCACCAAGTGCCGTTGGACAGGCTGAACATCATCACGCCGCAGGTGATGATGCCGGCAGGCGCCACCGCCCAGACCCAGGGGGTGCGGAATTTGCGCTGCCTGGTGGGCGCGGTCTTGCGCAGGATCAGGATACCGACGCAAACCGAGATGAACGCCATCAAAGTGCCGATCGATACCAGATCGGCGAGAAGGTCGAGCGGGAAGATGGCGGCGATCACCGCACCGATCACGCCGATGATGATCGTGCACAGATGGGGGGTGCGGAATTTGGGATGCACCCTGGCGAAGGCCGGCGGCAAAAAACCGTCGCGTGCCATTCCGTAAAACACGCGGCTCTGACCATACATCGAACCGAATGCCACCGAGATCAGGCCGGCGATGGCGGCAATGTTGACCGGGAAGACCAGCCATTTCAGATCCGGATGACGTTCCAGCGCGAAGGAGACGGGATCGGGGACATCCAGCAAATGGTAATCGATGATGCCGATCAGCACGACCGACATCAGGATATAAAGCAGGGTGCAGACCGCCAGCGCCGCCAGAATGGAGATGGAAACATCGCGTTCCGGATTGCGGGTTTCCTGTGCCGCCACCGAAACAGTCTCGAAGCCGACATAGGCGAAGAAAACGGTGCCGGATGCGGCCAACACGCCCGACCAGCCATAATGGCCCCAGGTGCCGGTGTTGGGCGGGATGAACGGCTCCAGGTTCGAGGCATGCACATAGGGCAACCCGAACAGGATCACCACCGCAATGATGGTGACCTTCAACACCACCATGGCGGCATTGAAACGGGCGGACTCGCTGATGCCCACCACCAGGATGGCCGTGATCACCAGCATGATCAGTCCGGCCGGCAAATTCACGATTGCACCGGTCAGATGCATGTCGGAAATGCCGGTGCCCGCGATCGGTGCATTGGCCCAGGCTGCCGGATAATTGATCCCGAAACTGTGAAGCAGGTTGAGGAAATATCCCGACCATCCCGCCGCGACGGTCGAGGCGGATACGCCGAACTCCAGCACCATGTTCCAGCCGATGAACCATGCCATGGTTCGGCCCATGGTGGCGTAGGTGTAGGTATAGGCGCTG
>JAFECO010000229.1 GCA_018242085.1 Pseudomonadota bacterium | reverse complement strand
AGCCTGCTTCCTTTGCGCGGGCCCCTTCTGTGCAGCCTGCGCGCGCTTAGCGGCAGGCCGCTTTGCGGGCACCGGCTGCGGCCGCGAGCGTGGCGGGGGCCGCTTTGGGATATTTGGTCTTGAGCGCGGCAAGGGTGGTGCATCCTGAACTGGTCTGGCCCTGCGCGATCAACGCCTGGCCCAGCTTCAGCATACTGTCCGGGCTGCGAATGCTGTCCGGATATTTCTTCAGCTGCTCGGCGAAGGCGCGTGTCGCGTCGGGATAGTTTTTCTGCACATAGGCGATGTTGCCGATCCAATAGATCGCCTGCGCCGACAGATCCTTGTCATCCGGATTGGCGTCGGCATAGGCGCGGAACGCCGCGCTGGCTTCGATATATTGCGCCTTGGCCAGCATGTTCATGGCGCGGTCATATTGCGCCGTGCCACCCGCCGGCGCGGCGGCGCGCGGCGCGTTCATCGCGCCGTTATTCGCAGGCGCGCCATTCATCGGCCCGCTATTCATGGGCAAAGTGCCCAAAGTTCCGGGCGGACGGCCTTGCTGGGCCGCGCCGGGCGGCGGCGAATTGTTGAAGCCCTGATCGCTCCCGCCCAGCGGCGGCAAAGGCGCGCCGGGCGCATAACCGCCGCTCGCGGGCGGCAGCGCATTGGCAGCCGGGCCGGCGCCCATCGCGTTGCAATTCAGGCCCTGCTCGTTGCCGTCCGCGCCCAGCTGCTGGGCCGACACCATGCAAAGCCGGTAGGCGAAATCCTTCTGCTGCGCATCGATCTTCTGGCGCAGCTCCTGAATCTGATGCGCCAATTCCTCACTCGTGCCGGTGGCGGTGGAGAGACTTTGGGTCAGGCCCCGCACCCGGTCTTCCAGCTGTTGCACCCGGCCGGAAAGCTGGCTGATCTGATTGTCCTGGCCATCCTCATGCGCCTGGCGCGCCGCTTTCTCTTCGTCGCTTTCGCCGAAAAGCTGGGCATGGGCCGAAGGCACGGCGATCGCTGCACAGGACAGCATCAGGCCGAGCGAAAAAAGGGCTGTGCGGGTCTTCATGGCCTGTCCTCGAAACTGACAGAACGATTGTGCAAAGAAAAAGGGCGCGAGTGCGACCACCCGCGCCCTTTTATGACATTAAACGGCGATCACGAAGCCGCGCCACCGGTGATGACGCTGACGCCGCGACGGTTCTGCGACCAGCAATCTTCGTTCGATTCGGTGCAGATCGGACGCTCCTTGCCGTAGGACACGGTTTCCAGGCGGCCGGCGGCGACGCCCTGCGCCACCAGGAATTCCTTCACCGCATTGGCTCTACGCGCGCCCAGGGCGAGGTTGTATTCGCGGGTGCCGCGTTCGTCGGCATGACCTTCGACGGTCAGGCGGACGGACGGATAGCGGGCCAGCCAGGCGGCCTGCTTGGACAAGGTGCCCTTGTCGGCGTCTTCGATATTGTACTGGTTGAGGGCGAAGTGAACCGTGTCGCCGACATTGACCTTAAAGTCCTGGGCGCTGCCCGGCAGGATGCCGGACTGGACAGGGGCGGCAGCCGGCGGCGGCGGCGGGGCGGCCGGCGGCGGCGCGGTGTTCACCGCTTCCTGCTTGTGGGTGCAGGCGCCCAGCAGCAACGCGGCCGACAAAGCGGCAAATTTCAACGTGCTGGAAAATTTCGTCATGGCAATGAGTCTCCCGAGAAAGTGAAGGCGGCAGGGGGGTGGCGCCTGAGTTCCAAATTTATTGCACCTGAAGGCGAAACGTACAAAGCGGCAAAAAGAGCCAAAACTTGGGCGGATATGACCCCCGAATCACTAAGGGCAAGTTTAGGGTTCCACCGGCTTTTGCCAATGCCGCAGCCATCAAAGAAAGGCTGTTTTACGCAGTTTTCATGCATTTTCTAGCAAAAACGCAAATGTTTTCGACGAAAACACCGTGGAACAATAGGCACTTACTGAATCAGCGGCGACCAGGCCGGGTCGGACGCATCGCCGGGCGTCATCACCCGCTGCTCGTTGCGGCCGGTCACGTCCACCGACCAGATCTGCGAGCCGCGGTTGTTTGACGCTTCCCGGGTGAACATCAGCACCCGGCCGTTGGGCGCCCAGGTCGGGCCTTCGTCGTGATAGGCGTTGGTGATCATCCGCTCGCCCGAACCATCCGGCCGCATCACCCCGATGGTGAAATGCGAGCCCTGCTGCTTGGTGAAAGCGATCAGGTCGCCGCGGGGACTCCAGACCGGGGTGCCGTTCTCGCCCGTGCCGAAGCTGATGCGGTGCTGGTTCGAACCGTCGGCATTCATCACATAGATCTGCTTGGAGCCGCCCCGGTCGGATTCGAACGTGATCTGGCGGCCGTCCGGCGAAAAGGACGGGGCGCTGTCGATCGCCGGATCGGAGGTGAGCCGCATCACCGCGCGCGAGCGCAGGTCCATCACATAGACATCGGAGTTGCCGCCATTTTCCAGCACCAGCGCGACCCGGTTGCCGTCGGGCGAAAAGCGGGGCGAGAAGGTCATGTTGGGGAAATTGCCCAATTCTTCCTGCCGTCCCGTCTCCAGGTCGAACAGATAGATGTGCGGCTTGGTGGCGATATAGGACATGTAGGCGATCATCTGCGCCGTGGGATTGAAGCGCGGGGTCAGCACCATGTAATCGCCCCGGGTGAGGAAGATGGGATTGGCGCCGTCCTCGTCCATCACCGCCAGGCGCTTGACGCGCTTGGTGGCGGGACCGGATTCCGACACGAACACGATGCGGGTGTCGAAATAGCCCTTCTCGCCGGTGACGCGCTCATAGATCGCATCCGAAACCAGATGCGCCACACGCCGCCAATTTTCCGGCTGGGTGAAGAATTGCTGCCCCAGCATCTGGCTTTCGCCGTAAACGTCCCACAGGCGGAAATCCACCCTGAGACGGCCATCGGGCTGCAAGGTCACCTGCCCCGCCACCAGGCCCTGCGCGTTGATCGCGCGCCAGCTCTGGAAGGTGGGCGCCACATTGATGTTGGTGATGTGCTCGACAAAAGCCTTGGGATCGATCGAACGGAACAGGCCCGAACGGGTGAGGTCGGCGCGCACCACGCTGGCGATATTGGCGCCCATCGCCGCCTGAGCGGGGTCGGCGGAAATCATGTCGGGAATGGCGATGGGCAAAGGCTGGGCATTGCCCTGGGTCACGTCCACCTGAAGCGCGGCCGCCGCCGGCAAGGGCGCCAGCACGGCCGATGCCGCCAGGAACAGGGCGCAGACCAGAAGAAATTTCCTCATGCCATTCTCCAAAGACATTTCGCCCAAGCTGGTTCCCGAAGCGGGCCTTTTTTGGGCGTCATTGATTCATCATCTGGCGCGGATCGAAACGCAACGGACTGATCTCGCGCCATTGGCTGTAGCGGTCCTGCGGCAGCCGGTAAGGCTGGCACTGGAAGATGGCGCGGCGCGCCGCTTCGGCGGCGGCGCGGGTGTAAGGATTGCCGGACGACACGGCGTCCGACGCCGCGCGCGCGATGCTGCCGTCCGGATTCATCGCCACATCGAAATCCACCACCAGGTCGTTGGCGTTGGGCGCGCCCACCGGCGGGCTCCAGCAGCGATAGATCTGGCTCTTCAAGGCATCGGCCAAATCCGCGGTCATGGCGTTGGCGGCGCCGATGCCCTGCACCACGCGCGGTCCCACCTTGGCATTGGGGGGTGTCTTGGGCGGCGCGGTCAGCTTGTTGAGCAGCGCGGCGAAGTCCTGCGCGTTCTGCTTCTTGGGCGGCTGGTCCGGCGGCTTGGGCGTTTCCACCACCTTTTTGGGCTCCGGCTTGATCTTGATGTCCGGCATGGGCGGCTCGGGCGCCGGCTCGACATCCTGAAGCTGCGGCA
>JAFECO010000228.1 GCA_018242085.1 Pseudomonadota bacterium | reverse complement strand
GACCCTGGGCTGGCCGGACAAGACGCCCGAGCTGGCGCGCTTCTATCCCACCAGCGTGCTGGTCACCGGTTTCGACATCATCTTCTTCTGGGTCGCCCGGATGATGATGATGGGCAATCATTTCATGGGCGATGTGCCGTTCAAGACCGTCTTGATCCACAATCGGGTGCTGGACGAGCAGGGCGCCAAAATGTCCAAGACCAAGGGCAATGTGGTGGACCCGCTGACTCTGATTGACGAATTCGGCGCCGACGCCTTGCGCATCACCCTGGCGCTGACGGCGGGGCAAAACCGCGACATGCGCATCGGCCCCGCCCGCGTGGAATCGGGGCGCAACTTCGCCACCAAATTGTGGAACACCTCGCGCTTCTGCGAAATGAATGGCTGCGTCACGGTGCCGGGCTTCGACCCGGCCGGCGTGCAGCAGACCGTCAATCGCTGGATCGTGTCGGAGACGGCCAACGCCATCCGCGATGTTACGTCCATGATTGAAGCGCAGCGCTTCAACGACGCGGCCAGCACGGCCTATCATTTCGTCTATGACATTTTCTGCGACTGGTATGTCGAGATCACCAAGCCGATCTTCCAGACCGGAAGCGATGCGGCGAAGGCGGAAACCCGCGCCACTACGGCCTGGGCGCGCGACCAGATCCTCAAGCTGCTGCACCCCTTCATGCCCTTCATCACCGAAGAGCTTTGGGCCCGCACCAGCGAGACGCCGCGCGACAGCCTGCTGATCCTGGCCGAGTGGCCGAAACCGCACGCCATCGAAGGCGCGGATGCGGCAACCGCCGAGATGCACTGGGTGATCGAGATGATCAAAGGCATCCGCTCGGTGCGTGCGGAAATGAATGTGCCGGCCGGCGCCAAGATTCAGATGGTTCTGACGGGCGCGAGCGCCGACGCCAAAAACAGGCTGGAACGCAATCGTGAAGTCATCCTCTTCCTGGCGCGGCTCACATCGGCGGAAGCCGCCGACGCCATTCCCGGAGGCTCGGCCCAGTTCGTGCTGGAGGAAGCCACGGTCGCGCTGCCGCTGGGCGATGTGATCGATTTCGCCAAGGAACGCGCGCGCCTGGAGAAGGAGCTCAAAAAGGCCCAGGACGAAATCGCCCGTTTCGACGCCAAGCTGTCAAACGAGCAATTTGTCTCCCGTGCCCCGGAAGACGTCTTGGCCGAGCAACGCGAAAAGCGCGCCGAGGCCGCGACCCTGGCGGCGCGCCTGGCGGAGGCCGTGAAGCGTCTCGCCTAGGGCAGAGCGCCTTGGCACAGAATTTCTTCCCCCGTGCGGCGGAGCCGCTGACGGGGGAAGATGTGCGCTAGCGGGCTTGCCCGCGTGGCGCACAGATGGGGGAAAAATAAAAAGACCCTCCTACCGGCGCAGTTGCAGCCGGGCAGGGAGGTTCCTAATTCTTGGGCTTCGCTATTATCGGAGACCCTGATGCCAAGCTTGTTCGACCCGCTGAAAGTGGGCGCTCTCACATTGCCCAACCGCATCGTGATGGCGCCTTTGACACGCTCGCGCGCCCATCCCGATACCCGCGTGCCCAGTGATCTGGCCCTGGAATACTACACCCAGCGCGCTGGGTTTGGCCTGATCATCTCCGAAGCCACCAGTGTGTCGCCGATGGGCGTGGGCTATGCCGCGACACCCGGCATCTGGTCGGACGAGCAGACCGAAGGATGGAGCAAAATCACCCGCGCCGTGCATGACAAGGGCGGCCGGATGCTGCTGCAGCTCTGGCATGTGGGCCGGATCTCCGATCCGATTTTCCTCAATGGCGCCTTGCCGGAAGCACCCAGCGCCATCCAGCCCAAGGGCCATGTCAGCCTGGTGCGGCCGGAACGGCCCTATGTGACGCCACGCGCCCTGGAGAGCGCCGAAATTCCGGGCATCATCGCCGCCTATAAGCGCGGCGCGGAAAACGCCAAGCGGGCCGGTTTCGACGGGGTCGAGATTCACGGCGCCAATGGCTATCTCCTGGACCAGTTTCTGCAGGACAGCACCAATCACCGCAGCGATGCCTATGGCGGCAGCCGCGAGAAGCGGGCCCGCCTGATGCTGGAAGTGACCGACGCCTGCATCGATGTCTGGGGCGCGGACCGGGTCGGCATGCATCTGGCGCCGCGGATGGACAGTCACGACATGGGCGACAGCGACGGGCTGGCGACCTTCACCTATGTCGGCCGGGAGTTAGGCAAGCGCAGAGTCGCGTTCATTTGCGCGCGCGAAAAGCAGCAAGCCGATTCCATCGGCCCGGCGATCAAGGACGCGTTCGGCGGCATCTACATCGCCAATGAAGGTTTCACGTTCGAAAGCGCCAATGCGGCGCTGGCCAGCGGCGCGGCCGATGCGGTGGCGTTCGGCAAGCTTGCCATCGCCAATCCCGACCTGCCGCAGCGTTTCGCGGACGGCGCGCCGCTCAACGCATGGAATGCGGCCACATTCTATTCCGGGGGCGCATCCGGCTATACAGATTATCCGGCGCGGGTGGCGGAGCCCGCCTGATTTCCGCCACCATTCGTCAACGACGGAACAATCGGGCCGCGTTACCCGTTTCTTGTTTTCAATCCGGCTTGAAAGGCCAAGGAGGAGATATGAAACACTTCGCCAAATTCGCCGCGGCCTGCGCCATCGCCCTGATCGCCAGCACGGTCGGCGCGGCGGCCGATGCCTGCAGCGGGCGTTCCCATGACACCGGCACGGCGCTGGGCGCCGGTGGCGGCGCGTTGATCGGCGGCCTTGCCTCGCACAGCGTTGCGGGCGCGGTGGTCGGTGGCGTCGCCGGCGGCTTCGCCGGTAACGCAATCGCCCGCAGCGAAGACTGCAATCGCCGCACCTCGCATTACCGGCATCGCGACCGGGATTATTACGTCGACCGTGACGGTCGCCGCCACTATTACGGCCGCTAAGTCATAAGCGGTCAGCCTTGCTTGCGCGCGGCGTGTGCTTTGCCAAGGGCGCGAAGCACATTGCCGCCCCAGAAATTGGATAGCTGCGCTTCGGTATAGCCCGCCTTCAGCAGACGGTCGGTGATCTTGGGCAGGGCGGTGATGTCCTCAAGGCCCGCAACGCCGCCCCCGCCATCCCAGTCCGCGCCGATGCCCACATGATCGGGCCCCACCAGATCGAGAGCATGAAGGATATGCTTCATGTAATCCTCGAAAGTGGCGCGCTGCGTGGGGTATTTCTTGTCCAGCGCTTTGGTGTCGATGGCGGCCTGGCGGACGATGGCGGTGGCCTCGGCGGGCGTTTTGCCGCTGAGATTTTCCAGCTTTTCGGAGATCGCGGCTTCCGCCTTTGAACGCTCCGGATTGCGGGGCGTGGTGATCAGGTAAACCGAATTCATCTGGATGGTTCCGCCCTTCGCGGCCAGCTTCTTGATCCGGGCATCGTCCAGGTTGCGGGGATGGTTGTTGAGGGCCCGGCAGCTGGAATGCGAACAGATGATCGGCGCGCGCGACATTTCCAGCATCTGGTCGAAAACGCTGTCGGCGGAATGGCTGGCGTCCAGCACAACGCCCAGATCATTCGCCTCTTTCACGAATTCCTTGCCCAAGGGGGATAGACCGTTCCATTTCGGCTTGTCGGTGGCGGAATCGCCGAACTGGTTGTTGAGGAAATGCACCGGCCCAGCCAGCCGCACGCCGAGCTTGTAAAAGCTGCGCAACAGCGTGGGATCATTGCCGAGAATTCCGGAATTTTCGATCGACTGATAGACCATGATCTTGCCCTTGGCGGCGATGCGCTTGGCATCCTCCTCCAAAAAGGCGAGTTCGAATTGCTGGGGATGGGCGGCGACCATTTCGCGGATTTCGGCGGCGCGCAGGAACGCGGCATCCCGCATCGCGCTCATGCCTTC
>JAFECO010000227.1 GCA_018242085.1 Pseudomonadota bacterium | reverse complement strand
AGTGTTCTAGATATATCTAGACTGTGCTACAGAAGAGGAGAAAATTGCATGTGGCACTCAAGACATCATGAAGAATCAAATGGTTACCGGCATTGCGGCTCCCGTGGCGGCCGGTTCCGGGGCGGCTTCGGCTTTGGCCATCATTTCGGCCGGGGCATGGGCGGCGGCGGCGAAGGCGGACGGCGGCGGGGACTTTACGACTCCGAAGAGCTGCGCCTGGTCCTGCTCTCGCTGATCGCCGAACAGCCCCGTCACGGCTACGACCTGATCCGCGAGATCGAGGAACGCACCGGCGGCGAATATGCGCCCAGCCCCGGCATGGTCTATCCCACTCTCACCATGCTGCAGGATATGGGCCTGATCGTGGAGAGCGATGCAGCGGGCACCCGCAAAGTCTATGCCGCCACCTTGGAAGGCACCCAGCATCTGGCGGAGAAGAAAGAGGACGTCGCCGCCCTGCTCGCCCGCCTTGCCGAGCTGAAATCCGCGCAACGGGGCGACCGCGCGCCGGTGCGCCGGGCCTTGCGCAACCTGCATGCGGCGCTGGCCGAAAAAGTGGCCCGTTCCGACAATGACGAGCTGATGCACAAGATCGCCGCGCTTCTGGATGAAACGACCCAGAAGATCGAGCGGAGCTGACCGGCTTCGATCACGCCGCCCCGGCTGCTCCCTGCGGCCCCGGCGGCGTGGCCGTTTTCGCCGACGGCAAAGACGGCTAGTCTTTCGGCGCCATCTGTCCGGGCGCCTGCATGGAAGATAAGACGCGCCGCCGCCTTCGCCGCTTCGCCTGGTATTTCGGCGGCGGGCTTGCGGTCCTGGCCATTCTTCTTGGCGGATTCGCCGCCGCCTTCATTCTCAATTTCCGCCTCATTCCGCCCAAAGCCGATTATCCCGCGCCCGCCTCCGCGTTGGAGGCACAGCGCCAGGATCTGGATTATTTTTCCAAGGCCATGGCGCTGGACCGCGCTTTTTCGCCCGCCGCCCGCGCCGCCGGCGAGGCCCGCATCGCCGCGTTGAAGGCGCTGCCCGAAGCGCTGCCCCGCGCCAAACTGCAGGTGGCGCTGATGCAGGTGATGGCGTCGGCGGACAATGGCCATTCCCGCATGCGTCCCATCGCCGAGCAAGGCAGTCTGGTCCTGCCGCTGCGGGTGACGCGTTTTGCGGAGGGCTTTTACGTGATGCGGGCGGAAGCGGCGCATCGCGGTCTTTTGGGCGGACGGGTGGAAAGCATCGACGGCATGCCCATTCAAGCCGCGCTGGACAGGCTGGAAACATTGCGCGGCGGCGTCGAACGCTTCCGCCGCGAGAATGCCGCCGTCTTCATGGTGGTGCAGGATCTTCTCTACGGTCTCGGCATCGCCACCGATCCGCGTGCCTCGACCTGGACGGTACGGCTGGCGGACGGGCAGTTGGTGACGGAGCATCTTTCCGCTTTCCCTCTCAGGAAAGGCGATGATCTGGTCAACGGCGTGCGCTGGCTTTCGCCCGAACCGGCCAAGGGCGTCGAGCGCGGCTGGATCGCCTATCGGCCGCGCGTGGGCGATGTGCCGGAAAGCTGGCGCGACTTCGACAATTACTTCCGGCTTTCCGATGCCGCCGGCAGCTGCGCCAAGGTGGTGCGGCTGCAGCATATCATCGATACGGACGGACAGAAGATCGCGCCCTTTCTGGCCCGCGCCGAAACCGCCTTGCGGGCTGACCCGCCTTGCGCACTTATCCTGGATTTGCGGGGCGACAGCGGCGGCAACTACACCAACATTTGGCATTTCACCCATGCGTTGCCGGATCTGGTGAAACCAGGCGGGCGCATTTTCGTCCTCACCGATCCGCAGACTTTTTCCGCCGCCATAACCGCCACCGCTTTCGTCAAGGATGCGGGCGGCGCGCGGGTCACCATCATCGGCGAGCCGGTGGGCGACCGGATGCCGTTCTATTCCGAAGGCGGCAAGGCCTGCCTGCCCAATCTGAGAGTGTGCGTCTTCTACCAGACCGGCAAGCATGACTATGTCCATGGCTGCCACGATTGGCGCGAATGCTATTGGGTGAATCTGGCCTATCCGGTGCGGGTGGCGAGCCTGGAGCCCGATATTTTCGTGCCGCTCACTTTCGAGGATTGGAATGCGGGACGCGATGCCGCCTATGCGCGGGCCCTGGCGCTGATAGGCCAAGCCAAATCCTGAGCGCCGTCAATGGATGGTGAGAAGCGAAATCTCCGGCGGTACGCCGAACCGGGCCGGGATCAGGCTGGTGCCGATGCCGGAGGAGACGAACATGGTCTTGCCGTCTTCGCGCACCGTGCCGATGGCGTAACGCTGGCCATACATCGAAGCCAGCGCCACCGCGGGCCGCCCCAGGAAAGGCAGCCAGATCTGGCCGCCATGGGTGTGGCCCGCCAAGGTCAGCGCGCAGTTCTTCGGCAGGATCGGCAGCGAATCCGGCGAATGGGTGAAGCAAAGGGCCCGCACATCCGCCGGCAGATGGCGGAAGACGCGGGGCGGGTGCGACTGGCCGCTGTGATAATCGCCGATCCCCACCAGATAAAAATCGCCATGATGCCCGCGCACCACCTGCGCCATATTTTCCAGATCGGGGATGCCGGCGGCACGGAACAGGCTCGCGATGCGCGGCCCGTTTTCCCAATGATCGTGATTGCCCAACACCGAATAGACGCCCATGGGCGCGCGCAGATGCTTCAGATGCGCCACGATTTTCTCAGCCGGCATGTGATGGCCGAACGGCATGCCCCGGATCACATAATCCCCGGTGAGAAGAATGATGTCGGGATGGGCTTCATTGGTCATCGCCACGATCCGGTCGATCTTGGCGTCGTCGATATAGGGCGCGCCGGCATGCAGGTCGCTGATCACGGCGATGGTCATGCCCTTGAGAAAGGGCGCATCGACCGTCACGTCATGGCGCGCGAGGCGGATCGAGGACGGCTCCAGCCAGAAGGCGTCCAGCGCCAGCCCGAAAACAAAGATCAGCCCCAGAAGGCCAAGAAGGATTTTGGGGCGCATAAATCGTTCCAATAGAGCATTTTCGCGTGACCGCGAAAATGCTCTATATTTTTTTGTTTGTCGCGGTTCCGGACGGAAAACCGCAGCACACTTTTCCTGGAACCGCTCAATATTCGAACTGATAAGAGAGGCCCAAGGTGCCGCCCATGTCCTGGGCGCCCGCGCCTTGCGTGGCCGTGGCGTTGGGGGCCGCGTTGATGGTCGCTTCCGCTTTCAGATTGCGGGTGATGTCGATCTGCACCTGGGCCTGGGTGCCGCCGGACAAGCCTTGCTTGGCGCCCACATAGATGTTGCGGAAGACATATTTGCCCGCTTCCACCGTGGTGCCGGTGGTGACGCCGGAACCGCCGCTCACCGCCAGCCGGTCCAGTCCCAGCCCGCCCCGGATCGAGGCCACCGGATCGAAGCCGTTGCTGATGCCGCTGAGCGAAGCCAGCGCCTGGGCGATCCCGGCCATCTGCAGCGGTGTCAATTGCTTGGAGCTTTGCTGGAAAAGAAGATGCGCCAGGATTTCATCCTGGGGCAATTGCGGCGAACTCGACAAAGTGATCTTGGGCGCGGAGGCATAGCCGCCCACCGTCAAGGTGGCGGTGACGCCGCCCGAACTGGTCTCCGCCACGAAATCCAGGATGGGGTCGAGGCGGCTGCGCACGCCGCCGCCGTCGAAACTGACCTTGCCGGTGGTGAAGTCCAGTATCTGTCCCGCCACCGTCAAGGTGCCGCGCTGCATCTGGAAACCGCCGCCCACTTGCGGCGCGCCGGTGCTGCCCTTGAGCGTCAATTCCCCGCCCAGATCCGCATCGATGCCATGACCACGCACGATCACCGGTCCGGTGGTGGCGACCGCC
>JAFECO010000226.1 GCA_018242085.1 Pseudomonadota bacterium | reverse complement strand
CTATCTGGCGGCGGCTTTTGCCGCCCATATGCTGCATCAGCGCCAGGTCGAACGGCTGATCCTGTCGCGCCCGGCGCTGGAAGCGGGCGAGCGGCTTGGCTTTCTGCCCGGCGACCTGAAAGAGAAAATCGATCCCTATCTGCGCCCGCTTTACGACGCGCTGTTCGACGTTTTGGGCGACCAGACCACGCGGCTGATCGAGCAGGGCGTGATCGAAGTGGCGCCTCTGGCCTTCATGCGCGGGCGCACGCTCAGCCGCGCTTTCATCATTCTGGACGAAGCGCAGAACACCACGTCGGCCCAGATGAAGATGATGCTGACCCGGCTGGGCGAAGACAGCCAGATGGTGGTGACGGGCGATCCGTCACAATCCGATCTGCCGGGCAATATCGCGTCGGGCCTCAACGAGGCGCTTTCCATCCTGGACGGGGTGGAGGGCGTGGGGGTCGCCCGATTCGCGGAGGGCGATGTGGTGCGTCATGCCCTCGTCAGGCGCGTGGTCGCTGCCTATACTGCGCACGGAAAATGACCAAGCTTCAACAAGGCATCCTGGTCGTGGTGGACGATCCTGGCTGGCGCAAAGTGCGTGGGCTTTTGCCCCGGCTGAAGCGCGCCGCCGCGGCGGCGGAAAAGGCCGCCAAATTTCGCGGCACTTTCACCATTCTTCTGTCCAAGGACGCCAAGCTCAAAAGCCTCAACCGGGATTTCCGGGGCAAGGACAAGCCGACCAATGTTCTGTCCTTTCCCGCCGCGCCCAATGATGATGGCTATCGCGGCGATATCGCGCTGGCGCTGGGCGTCACGCGCCGCGAAGCCAAGGCGGCTGGCAAAAGCTTCGCCGATCACGCCGTGCATCTGGTGGTGCATGGCGTATTGCATCTGGCCGGCCACGATCATGTGCGCGCCCGCGACGCACAGAAAATGGAAAAACTGGAAATCGCCATTCTCAAAACGCTGGGCGTCGCCAACCCATACGAGATCGCGCCATGAGCGACGTGACCAACGGCCAGCGGCCGCTGCTTCGGCGCCTGTTGCAGCGTCTTCGGGGCGAGACCTCGTCCAGCGCCGCGATGCGCGAAAGCCTGGAAGAGGTGATCGAGGAAAGCGAACGCAAGGAACCTGCGCTATCTCAGCAAGAGCGGGTGATGCTCGCCAACATGCTGGGCTTCGGCGAATTGAAAGTCTCCGACGTGATGGTGCCGCGCGCCCAGATCCTGGCGGTGGACGAGGATACGCCCATGACCGAGCTGGTGGCGCTGTTCCGCGACGCCAAGCATTCGCGCCTTCCGGTCTATCGCGAAACCTTGGACGATCCCACCGGCCTGGTGCATGTGAAGGATGTCCTGGCGCTGCTGGAGCCGGACGGCGCGGGCGGCTATCGCCCCGAACCGTCTTCCATCGCCCGCCTGAAGCGGCCGATATTATTCGCGCCCCCTTCGATGCGCGCGCTCGATCTTCTGCTCAAGATGCAGGCCACCCACACCCATCTGGCGCTGGTGATCGACGAATATGGCGGCACCGACGGGCTGGTTTCGATCGAAGACATCATCGAAGAAATCGTGGGCGACATCGCCGACGAGCATGACGAAGAGACGCCGCCCTTGAAGCGCGAGGGCGAGGATTTCATCGCCGACGCCCGGCTGGAGCTGGAAGATTTCAAGGCCGAAACCGGAATCGATCTGGCCACGCCGGAAACCGATGTGGAGGTGGATTCCCTGGGCGGGCTGGTGGTGTGGCTGTTGGGGCGCGTGCCGCAGCGTGGCGAGATCATCGCCCATCCCGCCGGCTATGAATTCGAAGTGCTGGAAGCGGACCCGCGCAAGGTCAAGCGCCTGCGCATCCGCCGCGGCGACCGGCCCCTTTCCGCATGAGGGGATGGCTTGAACGCCAGGGCGTCTGGATCCGCGGCCTGACCGGCGCGCGGCGTTTTCTTCTGGCCTTGTTCGCCGGGGCGTTTTCGGCCCTGGCGTTCGCGCCCGTGAATTTCTTTCCGGCGCTTCTTTTGGGCTTCGCCATTCTGGTGCTGCTGCTGGATGGCGCCGAGCAAAGCCCGCATCCGTTCCGCAAGGCGGCGGTGGCGGGCTGGGCGTTCGCGTTCGGGCAATATCTGGTGGGCTGGCACTGGATCGGTTACGCCTTCATGGTCGATCCTTCGGCGCATCTGTGGCAGATGCCGTTCGCCATCCTGATCCTGTGCGCGGGCCTGGCGCTTTACACCGGCATCGCCTGTGCGCTGGCGATGATCCTGTGGCAGGACGGCCCGGCGCGGCTTCTGGTCTTCGCCATTCTTTATGCCGTTGGTGAATGGGTGCGCGGCCATGCGCTGACGGGCTTTCCCTGGAATCTTCCCGCCTATGGCTGGGGCGCCGCTTGGCCCGTGGTGCAGAGCGCATCCCTGTTCGGCGCTTATGGCCTGTCCTTCCTCACCATTCTTCTGGGCGCGTCGCTGGCGGAATTCTGCACGCCCCGGCGCGCGCTGTTCGCGCCCGTCGCGATGCTTCTGTTGTTCGCGGGACTGTGGGGCTGGGGCGCGCTCAAGCTGGCCGAAACGCCGGTCACGAATGTGCCAGGCGTGACCATGCGCCTGGTGCAGCCCGACGTTCCGCAGAATGAGAAATATGTGCGCCGTTATGTGGCGCGCAACTGGCAGCGCCTTCTGGACCTCTCCAATGCCCCTGGCCGGGTGACTCATATCGTCTGGCCGGAAGCGGCGACCCCGTTCCTGCTCGGACGCTCGGATGTCGCGCTGGACGAGATCGCCAAACTCACCCGCGACGGCGGCCGCAGCCTCATCACCGGCTCCGCCCGCGCCGAGCCGGGCGCGCGCGATGTCGCCTATTATAATTCGCTCTATATTTTCGGCCCCGATGGGCGGACCGAAGCGGTTTATGACAAATTCCATCTGGTGCCGTTCGGCGAATATGTCCCGTTCGAAGATACGCTCCGCCATATCGGCATCACCAAGCTGACAGAAGGTCAGGGCGGCTTCTCGTCCGGTCCCGGCCCGCGCCTCTACAAGATCGCGGGCGCGCCCGATGTGACCCCGCTGATCTGCTACGAAATTATCTTTCCCGGTGCGGTGACAACCGATCAGCGGCCCGGCTGGCTGGTCAATGTCACCGACGATTCCTGGTTCGGACCCTGGGCGGGACCGCTTCAACATCTTCTGATTGCGCGGGTGCGGGCGATCGAAGAGGGACTTCCCGTTGCGCGTGCGGCCAACACCGGAATCTCCGCGATGATCGATCCCATGGGACGAATTACGGCGTCTCTCGATCTTGGCCGCATGGGCGTGGTGGATGCAGCCCTGCCGGCGGCATTGGAGCCCACGCCGTATGCGCGCTATGGCGATCTTCTGTTTCTCGTCCTTTTGGGCGGCGCTGCGGCTGGAGCCTTTGTGCTGACGCGAAAAGAGGCTTGGTAACTAAGCGGGCATTTATCGCTTTTCGTGACGCGCCGGTGCGGTTAAGTTCCCCCGCCCAATCTTCCGAAAAGCCGTGACCAAGAAAGCCAACCCCATAGACGCTCAGGTCGGAAATCGCGTGCGCATCCGGCGCATGCTGATCGGCATGAGTCAGGAGAAGTTGGGCGATCTTCTGGGCCTCACCTTCCAGCAGGTGCAGAAATACGAAAAGGGCGTCAACCGCATCGGCGCGGGACGGCTGTTCGAGATTGCCCGCATCCTGGGCGTGCCGATCGATTTCTTTTATGACGGCGTTGCCTCGTCCGCCGACACTCTGGCATCCGCCGCGCCGCCGGTGATGGAATTTGTTTCCTCCGGCGAAGGGCTGCAGCTTTCGCTGGCCTTCATGAAGATCAAGGATCCCAAAGTGCGCAAGCGCGTGCTGGATCTGGTCAAAAGCCTGGCCGACGAAGAAGA
>JAFECO010000225.1 GCA_018242085.1 Pseudomonadota bacterium | reverse complement strand
GGGGGAAGAAAGCCGGTGCGCGGCACTTCTAGCGCAATTCTTCCGCGCGTTTGCGCGCGGCATGGATGGCGCGTTTCATCAGCGCTTTCAGGCCATCGTCGGCCATCAGCACATTCAGCGCCGCCTGGGTGGTGCCGCCGGGGCTGGTGACGGCTTCGCGCAGCGCGCTGGCGGCCGATTTGTCCGCCGCCAAAAGAGCGCCGGACCCCGCCACCGTGGCGCGGGCCAGTTTTTCGGCCTGCTCGCGGGGCAGGCCTTCGGCGATGCCCGCTTCGGTCATGGCTTCGGCCATCAGGAACAGATAGGCGGGACCAGACCCCGACAGGGCCGTGACGCTGTCGATCAAATCTTCCTTCGCCACCCAGACGGTTTCGCCCAGCGCCGACAGCAAAGCCGTGGCCTTGCGCTTGTCGGCCTGGGTCGTGCCCCTGGCCGCGAACAGGCCGGTGATGCCCTGGCCGATCGCGCCCGGCGTGTTGGGCATGGCGCGGACGATGCGGGCTTTTTTGCCCCAGGCCTGGAACAGCAATCTGGTGTCGGTGCCGGCGGCAATGGAAATCATCAGCGCACCCGACCGCGCGAATTCCGCCAGCACCGGCGCTTCATGCTTGAGGATTTGCGGCTTCAGCGCCACCACGCAGGCGGACAGCTTTTTCGCCTTCACCTGCGATGGCGCCGCGACCAAAGCGATCGCCTTCTTTTTCGCCAAACTCTTCAAAGCCGGTGACGGCTTGGGCTCGACCACAATGATGGGACCGGCCTTGCGCGCGATCCAGCCCTTGAGCAGGGCGCCGCCCATTCGTCCGGCGCCAACCAAGAGAAGAGGCGTGGTCACGCGCGACCCGCGCACTCCAGCACCGCGGCGGCGACGGCGTCTTCGGCGGTCTTGCCGCCCCACAGCACGAACTGGAACGCCGGATAATAATGCTCGCAGGCTTCCAGCGCGAGATTGAGCAAGGCTTCGCATTGCGAGGCGCTGGCTTCCGCACCGGGAAAGATCATGGCGTGACGAAACACGATGGCGCCGTCTTCATGCCAAAGATCGAAATGCCCGATCCACAGCCGCGCATTCACATACATCAGAAGGTCCGCGACATTCTGGCGGCGGACATCTTCGGTGACGCGCATGTCGAAGGTCGACGTGATGTGCAGCGACTTCAGGTCGTCGCGCCAGGAAAAACTGAAATGATGATCGCTCCACTTGCCCGCGACCGACAGGCTGAGTTCGTCGCGCCCGGAACGCTCGAACGCCCAGCCATTATCCTCGACCGTGCGCTCCAGCATATCGATGGGATGCGGTGCCAGGGCGAATTCGTCGTCCTGATGCGTAACAGTCATGCCCTTGGCTCCAGCCACAAAACGAAGCAGTTGCGGACCAAACTGGCACAAGATTTTGTTAAGGCACAAGAGTCCCACACTCTTGTTCCCCATCATGGTTAAAGATTCCACAGCTTTGGCGGCCGGGCGGACTCCGGAAAAGGAGTCTAGGACGGCGTTTTGGACTCCAGGGCCGCGATCCGGGCCGCCAGGGATTCATTTTCGGCGCGGGCCTTGGCCGCCATGGCCTTCACCGCCTCGAATTCCTCGCGCGGCACGAAGTCCATTTCCGCCACCAGCCGCTCCAGCCGCTGCTTCACGAAGGTGTCGATTTCGGCCCGCACCCCCTGGGCCATGCCCGCGGCGTCGGTGAACATCTTGGCCATGCCGTCGAGGAAGGGATTGTCGGTCTGTGCCATGGGCGTCTCCTTGCGCTCTATATGAAGAAGCCGCCCGCTTGACACAATGGCCCGAAGCATAGCGTTTTGACGCCCATGTTCCTGGCCACAATCCCCTACCCCCATATGGACCCGGTGCTGGTGCAGCTGGGGCCTTTCGCGATCCGCTGGTACGCGCTGGCCTATATCGCGGCGCTGCTGTTCGCCTGGTGGACCGTGGCGCGGGCCATGCGCAACAATTCGCTGTGGACCGATCCGCCCTTCAATGGCCGCCCCCCCGCCACCGACGAGCAGATCGGCGATTTGGTCGTGTGGGGCACCTTCGGCGTCATCTTGGGCGGACGGCTGGGCTGGGACCTGATCTATGGCATCGGCCTGTGCAGCGTCTCGCCCGATGCCGCCTTCTGCCAGGGCCTGCCTTACGCTTTTGTCACCAATCCCTTGAAGCTGATCGCAGCCTGGGAAGGCGGCATGTCGTTTCACGGCGGCCTCTTGGGCGTGGTGATCGCGGTCTGGCTGTTCTGCCGCAAGAACAAATTGCCATTCCTGTCCGTGGCCGATCTGGTCTGCGCGTTCGCGCCCATGGGCCTGTTCTTCGGCCGCCTGGCCAATTTCGTGAATGGCGAATTGTGGGGCCGGGTCACCGATGTTCCCTGGGCCATGATCTTTCCCCGGGGCGGGCCTTTGCCCCGCCATCCCAGCCAGCTTTATGAAGCGGCGCTGGAAGGCATTCTTCTCTTCATCATCGTACAGGTCGCGCTTCGCGTCTTCCGCGCGCAGAACCGGCCCGGCCTGATCTCCGGCATCTTCTTCCTGGGCTATGGCACTTTCCGCTTCATCAGCGAATTCTTCCGCGAGCCCGACGCGCCATTTCTTGGCCCCGTCAGCATGGGCATGGCGCTGTCGATCCCGGTCTGGCTGGGCGCGGCGGTCCTGATCGCCATCGCCTTCAAGCCGAAAAATGAACGCGCTCGGTGAGCGCATTGCGGCCCTGATCGCGGCGCAAGGCCCGATCTCGGTGGCGCAGTTCATGACCTTGGCGCTGCATGATGCCCAAGGCGGCTATTACGCCACCCGCGATCCCTTCGGCCGCGGCGGCGATTTCATCACCGCGCCGGAGATCAGCCAGATGTTCGGCGAAATGCTGGGCCTGTGGTGCGGCCAGGTCTGGATGGATCAGGGCTGCCCGAAAAACACCAGACTGGTCGAATTGGGGCCCGGCCGCGGAACCTTGATGGCGGACGCGCTGCGCGCCCTCAAACGGGTGCCGGGATTTTTGGACGACGTGGAACTGGTCCTGGTCGAAGCCAGTCCCACCCTGCGCGATATCCAGCGCGAACGCTTGAAAGATAGCGGCGCGACAATCCGCTGGAGCACGCATTTCGAGGTGCAGGATTCGCCGCTGCTGCTGCTGGCCAATGAATTCTTCGACGCCTTGCCCGTCCGCCAATATGTGAAGACCCCGCGCGGCTGGTGCGAGCGCATGGTGATCGTCAAAGACGGCGAACTGGATTTCGCCCTGGCGCCGCAGGTCACGCCCGCGGTCGCGATTCCCGCCTCCCGCGCCGGGGCGCCGGACGGCGGCGTCTATGAAACCGCGTCCGCCGCCATGTCCCTGACGGAAGAAATTTCCCGCATCATCGCCGCCAATGGCGGGGCGGCGCTTCTGATCGATTACGGTTATGCCGATGCGGGTTTCGGCGAAACCTTGCAGGCCGTGCGCGACCATCGTTTCGCGCCCATCCTGGCCGATCCCGGCGCAAGCGATCTCTCCGCCCATGTCGATTTCGCCGCCCTGGCCGAGGCGGCACGCCATGGCGGCGCCCAAATTTTCGGCCCCCGCCCGCAAGGGGAATTTTTGGAGGGGCTTGGCATCCATGTGCGGGCCCGCCGCCTGGTTCAGGCCCATCCGTCCGAAGCGGAAAATCTGACCAAGGCCGTGGCGCGTTTGACCGCGCCGGACCAGATGGGCAATTTGTTTCGGGCGATGGCCCTGATGCCGCCGTCCGCGCCGTCACCGCCCGGTTTCTGATCCCATGCAAATCCACCGCGCCGCCGACCTGCAAAGCCTGCCCGGCATCGCGCACGGTTTTTTCGGCCGGGACGGCGGCCTGTCGACCGGCGTTTACGCCAGCCTGAATTGCGGGCCCGGATCCCGCGACGATCCGGCGGCGGTCGCCGGCAACCGGGCGCGGGT
>JAFECO010000224.1 GCA_018242085.1 Pseudomonadota bacterium | reverse complement strand
GGCGGCACCAGCCCCACCCGAAACTCCAATGTCTTGATCTCTTTGGGGACGCCGATCTTCATAGCCCGCACCTCGCCCTTTGCGGGCAGGAGGTAAGCCCATTCCCGTTCCCAAAACCAGGGTCAAACGGCGTGTGGGAGGAGCCATGCAACCGGCGCGGGTCGGAACGGGGGAACAGGCTCCAGCGTTTGGGTTGAACAGGAGGATGCCATGGCCAAAGCGACATTGCGGCAACGCCGCACCGAAGGACGGGTGATGCATGAGTTCAAGCATGGAGAATTGAAAAGCGGGCGCGGCGGCAAGGGCGGCAAAGTGAAAAGCCGCAAGCAGGCCATCGCCATCGCGTTGAACGAGGCGGGCGCGTCCAAATACAACAGCAAGCGCAAGAACCGCAGCAACCGGGCCAGGACCGAACGCAAGGAAGCGCGCGGGCGCACCGCCCAGCAGGAGCGGGAAGGCAAATCGCGCATCGGCGCCGCCGGAAAACGGGAAAGCACGCACGCGGAAGGCGGCAAGAATGCCAGGCATCGCACCAGTGCCGGCAAGCGCGCCGCGGCATCGCGCGCGCGAGGCGGCGCGACCAAGGCGGAGCTTTACAAGCGCGCCCGCAAGGAAGGCATTCCAAACCGCTCCAAGATGACCAAGACCCAGCTTCGCAATGCGTTGAAGCGTTAAGCGGGAATCAGCAGCACCATTTTGTGGTCGGGCCGTTCGGACGGCGTGAATGTGTGCTGGGTGAAACGCAAAAGGCCGTCGATGGGATGATGGAAGCTGCGGGGGCCGCCTTCGCGGTCCAGCACGCTTTGCACATCCCAGGCTTGACGAAAGAACGCGCTTTCCCCGCGCAATCTTTCCACCAAGGCGCGGGCGCGCGGATCGGCGAAGCTGTGGCCATAATCGCTGCGGAATTCCGCCAAGAGCCGGGCGGCCCGCTCCTTCCAGTTGGGAAGAAGCGCGCGGGCGGCGTCATCCAGAAACACAAAGGCCAGGAGATTGCGCTGGCAGCCCTCGCTCAGCCAGCCTTGAAACAGGCGCGACGCGGCGCCGTTCCAGCAACACGCGTTCCACAAACGGTCGAGGCCATAGGCCGGATGTGCCACCGCCTCCACCGCCGCCTGGATCGATGCGGGGGCGTCGGCGATCTCGTCCGCCGATGGATTCTCCGGATCGCGGATGCCGGACAGTTCAAACAGATAAGCGCGCTCGGCCCGCGACAGCATCAGGGCGCGGGCGAGCCGTGCCAGGGTGGGCGCCGATGCTTTCACGTCGCGGCCCTGTTCGATCCAGGTGCACCAGGTGGCGCTGATGCCGGCACGGGCCGCCAGCTCCTCGCGCCTGAGGCCGGGGGTGCGCCGCCGCCCGGCCGCGCCTTCGGGCGGCAGCCTTTCGCGATGGGCCCGGACAAAGGCGCCCAGCAGCCGTTTTTGATCCTCACGGGAATCGGGCATGGCAATATTTATACCAGGATAAATATCAATATTGTACTATGGTATTATTCGGGCACGATCGGGGAAAATTCGGGAGGAAGCCCATGAGTACCCATGACGCCCTGGTCACCGGCCAGTTCGGACCGCGCGCCAACGCCTATGTCGAAAGCGCCGTGCATGCGCGGGGCGAGGATCTCGCCGCGCTGGATGCGGTGGTGAAAAAGGCCGCGCCCGTCCGGGCGCTGGATATGGGCTCGGGTGGCGGCCATGTCGCCTATCTGCTGGCGCGCCACGCCAAATCCGTGGCGGCGGTGGATCTGTCGGCGGAAATGCTGGCCGCGGTGGCGGATACGGCCAAAGCCAAGGGGCTCGCCAATATCGAAACCCATCGCGCGTCGGTGGAGCGCTTGCCGTTTGCCGATAGCAGCTTCGATCTGGTGGCGAGCCGCTATTCCGCCCATCACTGGCATGATTTCGACGGCGGCCTGAAGGAAGCGCGCCGGGTCGCAAAGCCGGGCGCGCCCGTGATCCTGATGGATGTGTTCACGCCGGGTGTGGCTCTGCTCGACACCCATCTGCAATCCGTCGAATTGCTGCGCGACACCTCGCATGTGCGCAACTACACAATGGCCGAATGGGCACAGGCGCTGGCGCGCGCCGGACTGACGCTAAAAAACGCCTGCACCTGGCGGTTGCATCTGGAATTCGGCAGCTGGATCGCCCGCATGCGCACGCCGGAGGTTTTTGCGGCGGCGATCCGTGCGCTCCAAGCTGGCGCGCCGAAAGACGTGCGCGATCATTTCGCCATCAAGGAAGACGGCTCCTTCACCATCGACACCATGATGCTGGAAACGGTGGCGGATTAGCGCGATGCGGGGCCGCGCCTTCGACGTTGAACGTGTGGCAAACGCGCATCGGATCGATCCGTTTATGGAAGGCGGCATGAATTGTCAGATTCGACGTTGACACTGTAAATATTTGTTCCATATGGTGCGCGGCGTTTGACATCATTTGATACAAACACCGATGCCCCTGCCTTTGGACCGAGTCGATCTCAGCCAGCTGGATGTGCTGGTGATCGACGACAACAAATTCATCCGGCTGCTGTTGAGCGATGTGTTGCGGAGTTTCGCGGTCGGCACCGTCCGCGAAGCGTCATCCGCCGACCAGGCGCTTTTCAAAATCAGCCAGCGCCGGCCCGACATCATTCTATGCGACTGGATGATGGCTCCCCTGGACGGAATGGCCTTGCTGAAGCGAATCCGGCGCGAGAGCGGGATGCAACGCATTCCCATCATCATGATCACGGGCCACGCCACGTCCGAACATGTTTCGGAAGCCCTGGGCGAGGGGGCGGACAGCTATATCGTGAAACCGTTTCGCCCGGCGACGCTGATGGAACATATCCTGAAAATCATCTGCCGAAGCCAGGTGGAATATCTCTGAACGAGGAATTGATGCCGCCCAAGTCTCTGTTTGAACGTTGTCAAGGCGCGGGCGCGGTTTCCGTTGCCCAGCTTATTCAGCAAGGGGAAGCGGCCGCCGATTCCCTGATGAAGGACTATGGAAAACACATTCAGGATCGACTCGACGAATTGGAATCATTGGCGAAAACGGCGCTCGACGATCGCCGGGACGAGAAAAAATGGGACGCGTTCCTGACGGCGCTCCGCGATGTGCAAAGCAGCGGCGCGACCGCCGGATCCGTCTGGACGGAAAAATATGCGATCGCGCTCCTGCGCGAACTGGACTTGCGGAAAGAATCGGACAGGCACCTTCCGCTCCTGATTGCGCTGCATCTCGACGCGATCCGGCTCGCGGCAAACGGCAATGCCAGCCATGCCGATCTGATGGGCTTGGGCGACAGGCTCACCTTGGCGTCGGAAAAGCTCGCCGTCGGTTCCGCGCAGGCGTTATAGCGCCGGGACCTGGCGAGGCCGTGGGCGCAAGATCATTCCGCGCCTTCGACGATGCGGATGTCCCGGTCGGCGCCGTCATCCAGCGCGTCCAGCGCTTCTTTATAGGCGGGACTGTCATGCGCGGCCTTGGCGGCGGCGACGCTGGGAAATTCGATCAGCACGGTGCGCGCCTTGATGCCGGATTCATAGACGAAAGCGGCCTCGCTCCGGGCGAGGAATTTGCCGCCCGCCGCGGTGATGGCGGGGCCCGCCAGCACGGCATATTTCGCCAGCTTTGCCGGATCGGAAACGGCGCGATAGGTGGTGATCCAATAGCCTTTGGCCATTTCCTGGTCCTCATGAAATCGGTTTTCATTCAAGCCGGACTGCCAAGGGAAAGCCAGTGCACGGGCCGCATGGCGGCCATTTGCCGGCGTGCCATTTTCTTCCCGATCCGGACTCCCATTTCCAGGGATGATATACCGCCCCCGCCCGGAGCCCGCCGATGGATGATGTCGTCAGACTGATCGAACAATTCGGCCTT
This sequence comes from Pseudomonadota bacterium, assembly GCA_018242085.1. Classification (GTDB taxonomy): domain Bacteria; phylum Pseudomonadota; class Alphaproteobacteria; order Micropepsales; family Micropepsaceae; genus Rhizomicrobium. The sequence continues at coordinate 49 of JAFECO010000224.1, read as the reverse complement.
CTGGCCGTGTTCTTCACCGTTCTCTTGGACGAAGGCGGGCTGCCCATTC
>JAFECO010000223.1 GCA_018242085.1 Pseudomonadota bacterium | reverse complement strand
CGGCCCTTGAGGCCCGGCGGCAGCTTGAAGCGGCGGCGATAGAGGGAGACGAAGGCGAAATCCTTTTCGTCGAAGCCGTGCCAGGGCAGCCGGATATTGGCGTGGGGGATGGTGACGCGCGCGAAGGCGCTGTCGTCGAAGCGGGGCGCGCGGCCCGCCTCGCTGGGCGTGGCGCTGAAGCGCCAGTTGCGGTTGAGGGGATAGACGATGCGGCCCGGCGGCGCGTCTTGCGCATGCGCCGGAAGGGCCGCCGCGCCCGCGATCAGCCCGCCGGTCGCCTTGATGAAATCCCGCCTGTCCATATCGCCCCCCGGCCCGAAAGAAAGCCGCTATTTTATAGCATAGTCACGATCCGCCCGCCGCTGCGGGCTTGGCCGCGCGCCGGCGTGCGTTGGTCAAGACCACGCCCGCGATCACGATGGCGGCGCCGATCAAGGTGAGGGGGCCTGGCCGCTCGCCCAGCCACAGCCAGCCAATGGTGAGCGCGATGGGGGTGGAGAAATAGATGAAGCTGGTCACCTTGCTGACGCTGGCCCGCGCGATCGCCATGTTCCAAGTGAGATAGCCGATGAAGGTGGGCGCCAGGCCCAGCCAGACCAGCGCGGCGATGCGTGACGGCGGCGCGGTCATCAAGGCATGCGGCAATGTATAGCCGAAGGGAATGGAGGTGATCACGCCGCCGATGAAGGTGACGGTGGTGACGGCCTCGATGGGGTAACGGCCCAGGAACGGTTTCTGCCCCACGAAATAGAATGATGTCGCCAGCACGCTGATCAGCACCAGCGCCGCCTTGGGCTGAAAGCTCACCGATTGGCCGCTGGTCAGGACCACCAGCACCACGCCCATCATCGCCACGGCAAGACCGGCGATGGTGCGCGCCGACAATTTTTCGCCCAGCCAGACGGTGGACGCCACGCCCGTCACCGCGGGCGACAGCGCCAGGATGATGGCGGCGGTGCCGCTGGCGATCTCGGTCTCCGCGTCATTGAGGCAAAGGTGATAGAGCGTGAGCCCCATCACCCCCAGCGCCATCAAGGGCGGCCAGGCGCGCAAGGGCGGCAGCTTCACTCCGCGAAAGCCGATCCAGGCGAGAAAACAGACCAGCGCCAGCGACAGGCGCGCCAGCGCGACTTCGCCGGGCGTGAACGCCGCCAGCGCATAAGAGATCGCGGCATAGGCCGAAGACCAGGTGAGCATCGCGACGGTGACGCAAACCAATGCCCGCGCGTCGAGATGACCGGAAGGTGCCATGGGCGTGACGATGAAGGAGGGTGGCGCGTGTGTCGAGAGCGTCAGGGAGCGGAGCAGACCCCTCATCCTTCGACGGGCTCAGGATGAGGACTTTGATTTTGGCTTTCGTCTCGATCCTCACCCTGAGTCCCAATCCGCACCCTGAGCCTGTCGAAGGGTGAGCCCGTCGAAGGGTGAGCTTGTCGAGGGCAAGTCTGCGGAAGGTGGAGCTTCTTCGTTCCCAGCCCGCCAAGGGTGGCGGTGAACCGCCGTGATGGGATTTATAAAGTCATTGATTTTATTGCTATATTTTCCATATACCCTGCCAATTGGCAGAATATGTTGCACCTCCTGCCAATTGGCAGTATTGTCGTCGCCAAGGAGAAGACGTCATGCCCATCGCCGATCCCGTTCCGGCGCCCAAGGCCGGAGAGCGCCGGATACCCGATTTGAGTTCGGAGAAAGTGCGCGAGGACTATACGCAAGCCGCCTGCGAGGCCTATCTGCGCCTGGCCGATGCCTGGCGGCTTTCCAGCAAGCAGGCTTGCGCGCTGATCGGCGAAGGTTCGGAGCGGACCTGGTTTCGCATCAAGGCCAATGACTGGGGCGGCATTCTTTCCCAGGACGCGCTCACCCGCGTCAGCGGGATGATCGGAATCTATAAGGGGCTGCATCTTCTTTTCTCCGATCCCCTGGCGGATGAATGGGTCAAGCGGCCCAACAGCGATGCCGTGTTCGGTGGCGAAGCGCCCGCCGATTTCATGATCAAGGGCGGCATCCCCGCCATTCTGGAAACCCGCGCTTATGTCGATGCGCTGAGAGGCGGTCTTTGACCGAGCGTTTCGCGCGCATCGATGCCCGGACCGTGCGGCTCACCGCCGCCGCCGATCACAAGCCGCCGGTGCTGCAGCCTTTGGCGTCATCGTTCGGTGCGCTGCAAAAACTGGAAGAGCTGGAAAGCCTCACCAGCGGGCGGCTGGTGGTGCAGCAGAAAGGATTGCCGGGCATCGCGCCCGATATGCTGGCGGCCGGCTATGGCCATACCTACATCAATGCGTCTTTTTCCTATCGCCGGCCGGGCGGCAATCGTTTCAATCCGCCCGACTGGGGCGCCTGGTATTGCGCCTTCACGGTGGAAACGGCGCTGAAGGAAGTGGCGTATCATTTGACGCGGGCTTTGGAGAATTGCGGCGCCGCGTACGACAACACCACGCGCTATCGGGAATTGCTGGCGACATTCGCCGACAGTTTTCTGGATTTGCGCGATGCCGCGCCGCGTCCCGATTGTCTCGATCCCGACATCGGCAAAGCCTATCCCAAGGGACAGGCATTGGCGGCGCGGCTTAGGGCCGAAGGCGGCAACGGCATCGTCTACCCTTCAGTGCGCCATGACGGCGGCACATGCCTGGTGGCGTTCTGGCCCAAGCTGATCCGCGATTTCCAGCAAGGCGAAATTTGGATTCTGAAATGGGCGGGCGATCCAACGCCCAGCATCGAGAAGGCGAAAGCCTGACTCATCGCGGATGCAGAGCCGCGCGAAAATCTTGACATTAACCTTTGAAAACAATAATTAAGACTTTATTAACCATTGTTTTCGAGCAAAACGGCCGGAATACCGGCGGCATCGGGCGGGGTTAAGGGGCGTCATCAAGGAAGCAGAAACTTATTCCGGAAGGATGCGGTGATGCTTTCTCATTCCAATATTCCCCACGCCGTTGGGGACCCAAACCGCAGCGCGCACGCGCATATCGATGCCAGGATCGTCGCGCTGGGCATCGCGCATGACGACCTGGACGCGGCGATCGACGCCTTGGCCGCCACAGCCTCCCATGACGATCTGGTCCTGGCCCGGCTGAAAAAGCAGCGGCTTCATATCCGGGACGAAATCGCCGTGATGCTCGGCGGCGCTTTCCCGGGGGATGGCACCCATGGCTAAGCACAACGCGCAAAGAAAGCTGGTCTATGAAGGCGCGGCGGCGCGCTATCGCACCTTGATGATGAAGACCCGCGATCCCGCCCGGCGCCGGATGCTGGAAGAGATGATCGCCCGCGAGCTCGAAGCGCGCCACGGCCACACCGTGGTGCCGATCACCGGCCGGCGGCTGGGAGACGCGGGGACGGCGTAAGAGGCGCAAGCTACTCCTTGCCGTGCCGGTTTGGGAGAAGAGCAAACAAACGAATGGCCCGCGCAGCGCGGACCATTCGATGACCGATGCGATTTAGTGATCTTCGGTGCCGGGCTTGACGGTCTTCGGCGCTTTGCCGTCTTCGATGCGGCCTTCATTGCGAAGTTCGCGCCCCTCGGCTGCCTTGCGTTGGGCTTCCGGCGTCTTGCCGTGTTCGTGCATTTCTTCCTTCACGTAACCGGCAGCTTCCTTCATATGACCTTTGACACTCATGGCATACTCCAAATGGGGTGGACCGACAGCCCGATCCGATAACCATCGGCGTGCCGGATGGTTCTGTGCGGGAACGCACGCAGGCGCATGGAACGCCCGGAACCTTTGCAAAGCACGGAGATTTTTAATTTGCGGGCTTCGCTCTTTCGCGCGGTTCCCGCCCGGGATTGCTTGCCTCTAAGGCTCGCACCCCTTGGTCGAATCCTGCACCCAGGCGGCGCATTTGATCAGGTTCACATTCTCCGCCGAGTCTTTGGCGTTGGGGTCGGGCATGGCGGGGCGTTGCAGAT
>JAFECO010000222.1 GCA_018242085.1 Pseudomonadota bacterium | reverse complement strand
GTAGAGATTATGCCCCTTGGAAAAGAGCGCATTCTCGCCGCTGTTGATGTATTTGGGCTTGGCGTCTTCTTCCAGCGCCCGCCCGCCAAAGGCGATCACACGCCCGCGCCCATCGGTGATGGCGAACATCACCCGGTTGAAAAAGAAATCCCGCATCGGGCGGCCATTCTCGGCCGGACGCGCCAGGCCCGCCGCCAGCATGTCGTCCTGGGTGACATTCTTGGCTTTGAGGAATTCGATCAACGCCTGGCCGGACGCGGGCGAATAGCCCAGGCGGAATTGCTTGGCGGTGTGGCCGTCCAACCCGCGACGCTTGAGATAGGCCCGCGCTTCATGGCCGCCTGCTTCGCGCAGTTGCGTTTCATAGAATTGCGCCGCCAGTTCCACGATCTCGTAGAGCGATTTGCGCTTCTGCTCGCGGGCCTCATCGTCGGGCGACCATTTGGGAAGTTCCACGCCGGCTTCGGCGGCCAATTTTTCCACCGCTTCGGGGAAGCTCAGGCCTTCGGTTTCCACCAGCCATTTGAACGCATCGCCGCCCGCCCCGCAGCCGAAGCATTTATAGGCGTGGCGTTCATTCTCGACTTTGAAGCTGGGGGATTTCTCGCCATGGAAGGGGCAGCAGCCCCACATCACCCGGCCCTTGCGGATCAGCTTGACGCGCCGTCCCACAAGCTGGACCAAATCGGTCCGCCGCCGGATTTCGTCCAGCAATCCCTCGCCATACCGCATGGGCGCCAGTTTAGGGGAAAGCCCCTCAAAAAGCTGTGCAAATTGCGCCGTCTGGGCGGCAAAAAATTGCCGCGCCTGTGCATGGTTTGATGATCGCCAATCCGCGCCGGCGGGGCGGCCCGGCCGACTTTTCCGGCTGGATCTTTCGGGCGGCGGCCCTATTTCGGGGCCGAAAGCGCGGTCTTGATCACGGCGCTGGCGCGGGCGAAATCCATCTGCCCGGCATAGCGTTCCTTCATCGCCGCCATCACCTTGCCCATGTCCTTGATCGAGGTGGCGCCCAGTTCCGCGATGATAGTTTGCGCCGCCTGCTGCACGCCCGCCTCGTCCATCTGGGCGGGCATGAAGGAACGGATGATGGCGATCTCTTCGCGCTCGCCCGCCGCCAGTTCCGGGCGGTTGCCCGCGTCAAAGGCCGCCGCGGATTCGTCGCGCTGCTTGATCATCTTGGCCAGCAGGGAAAGAATTTCGTCGTCGCCCAGAAGATCGCGGCTGGTTTCGGTGCGCGCCGCGATGTCCTTATCCTTCAGCGCGGCCAGGACCAGCCGCAACGTGGCGAGACGCTTGGCGTCCTTCGCCTTCATCGCCTCTTTCATGGCGTCGTTGAGCTGCTGGCGGAGGGACATGGACGGACTTTCTCAAAAAAATTGGCTGTTCGGATAAGGGCGGAACCTACGCGAATCCGGGGGATAAGTACAACCCATTGAAAATGCAGAACGAATATCTGCATTCGGAATGTTGACCGCTGGGGGCCGCATCCCTATTTTCGCGCAAATCCGAGGACGCTTCCCATGCCGCAATCCCAGACCCAGCCACCGCAGTCGCGCGGGGGCGTGATGTTGGCCGACGGCACTTTCTTCGAAGGCACCGGCTTTGGCGCCGCGGGCACGGCGGTGGGCGAGGTCTGCTTCAACACCGCCATGACCGGCTATCAGGAGATCCTTTCCGATCCCTCTTATGCCGGCCAGATCGTCGCCTTCACCTTTCCCCATATCGGCATCGTCGGCACCAATGACGAGGATATCGAAACCATCACCCCGGCGGTGCGCGGGCTGATCGTGCGCATCGATGCGGAACATCCGTCCAACTACCGCAGCCTGGCGGCGCTCGACCGCTGGCTGAAGTCGCACAATATTCCCGCCGTGGCGGGCATCGACACCCGCGCGCTCACCAACATGATCCGCGAAAAAGGCATGCCCCATGGCGTGATCGCCAATGCCGGGAGCAATGCGCTGGATCACGCGGCCCTGCTCAACCAGGCCAAAAGCTTTCCCGGCCTGGAAGGCCTGGATCTGGCGAAAGACGTCACCGCCCGCCAGACCTATAAATGGTCCGAAACGCCCTGGGCCTGGAACAAGGGCTATGGCGTGGAGGCCGAGCCCAGCTGGCGCGCCACCGTGATCGATTATGGCGTGAAGCGGAACATTCTTCGGCTCCTGGCCGGCCGGGGCGCCGACATCACGGTCGTGCCCGCCAATGCCAGCCTCGACGACGTGATGCGCAACGATCCGCATGGCGTGCTGCTGTCGAACGGTCCGGGCGATCCGGCCGCGACGGGCGAATATGCCATTCCCACCATCAAGGGCGTGGTGGACCGGGGCGTGCCCGTGTTCGGCATCTGCCTGGGGCATCAGATGCTGGGCCTGGCCTTGGGCGCCAAGACCAAGAAAATGGCGCAGGGCCATCACGGCGCCAATCATCCCGTGAAGGATCTTCAAACCGGCAAGGTCGAGATCGTGTCGATGAATCACGGTTTCACCGTGGACGGGGAGACCCTGCCCAAGGGGGTCAAGGAAACTCACATCTCCCTGTTCGACGGCACCAATTGCGGCATCGCGGTCGAAGGCAAGGACGTGTTCAGCGTCCAATATCACCCCGAAGCCTCGCCCGGCCCCATGGACAGCCATTATCTGTTCGATCGATTCGCCAAGGCCGCGGCCGGAAAATAAAAATGCGGGGGCGGGAATAAAATGCAGGTCCGCCCGGTAATGGCCCCCGTGAGAGCCAAACATGGATGAGAAGCGCCGCCGCTTCGAAGCGCTGGCGATGCCGCATCTGGATGCGGCTTATAATCTTGCGCGCTGGCTGACCAGAGGCGGTGCGGAGGCGGACGATATCGTGCAGGAAGCCATGTTGCGCGCCTTTCGCAGTTTCGACGGCTTTCGCGGCGAGGCGGTGAGGCCCTGGCTGCTGGCGATCGTGCGCAATTGCCACCGTTCGGCGCTGGAGCAGAAAAAGCGTCACGCCGCCGCGCCTTTGGACGATCAGAATGACGACGCCGTTGCGTCCGGCGATCCCACGCCCGAAGCCAGCGCCATAGAGCGCGGCGACAGCCGGACGCTGGACAAGGCCATCGCCGCATTGCCGGAGGAATTTCGCGAAGTGGTGATCCTCAGGGAATTGGAGGAAATGTCTTACCGCGATATCGCCGCCGCCACCGGCACGCCCATCGGCACGGTGATGTCGCGGCTGGCGCGGGGGCGCGCGCTGCTCAAGGCGGAACTGACGGGAGGCTCGCATGGCATGTGACGAGAGCCTGAAAACCCAGGCCTATCTGGACGGCGAGCTGGATGCGGCCGATGCGCTGAAGGCCGAAGCCCATCTGGAACATTGCGCCGAATGCCAGGGGCTGGCGGCGGATCACGCCGAGCTGAAAGAGGCGATGGCGGGCGCGCCCTATCACCGTGCTCCCGCGGCACTACATGCGCGTATTGGCGCCGCGCTGGATGCAGAAGCAAAAACCGAAGCCGATGTGGTGCCATTGAAGCGGTCGCGCAAACCCGGTTTCTGGCTGGGCGCGGGCAGCGGCGCGGGCGGCATGGCGATCGCGGCCGTGCTGGCGTTTCTTCTTTTCATGCCGGCCAACAATGCCATGGTCGCCGATCTGGCGGATGCTCATGTGCGCTCGCTGATGGGCGAGCATCTGATCGATGTCGCCTCGTCCGATCATCACACCGTCAAGCCCTGGTTCGCGGGCCATTCCGATGTTTCGCCACCGACGGAGGATTTCAAGGCCGACGGCTTCGCCCTGGTGGGCGGGCGATTGGATTACGTGCATGGCACGCGCGCCGCCGTGGTGGTCTATCGCCACGGCGCCCATGTCATCAATCTTTTCGCCTGGCCGGATCGCGACGCCCGGCTTCCCGGCGCCAGCTCGCGCGACGGCTATCGCATGGTGTTCTGGAAACAGAAGGAC
>JAFECO010000221.1 GCA_018242085.1 Pseudomonadota bacterium | reverse complement strand
TAAAGCACCCGGCCGATGCACCAGACCAGGCCCAGCGCGGCCGGGATCCAGCCGTGAAAATAAAGCGTGGCGACCCAAAGCAGGGGCAGGAAGATCACCACCTGTTCGACGGTGTTGCCTTGTACGCGAAGGGCGCGCTCGACTTCGGGATGGCCAGACATGATGGGTGGGAAAATCTTGTGCTTGCCGCGGGTGCGGCCGACCAGGCCCATGGTGAAGAACAGGACCATCGCCGTCAGGATGGTGACGGCGGCACTCAGGATCGTGGCAGGCGCAGCAAGCATGAAATCCCCCCAGTTGCAGTGGCAAAGAAAAATCCCGCGCCGTTGCCGGCGCGGGATGGTCATAACAGATTTGCAGGATCAGTGCGCGGTGCGATCGGCGCCTTTGCGTTCCGCCATCCGCTGCTCGATCCGCGCCTTGCGGTCGGCTGGCAAGGCATCCCAGCGGGCCTGCATGTCGGACCGGAGTTTCTGACGATCGCTTTCGGACAGGCTTGCCAGTTTCTGGAACTGGTCTTTGCGCCAGGCCCGCTTCTGGTCGCGCGACATGTCCTTGGTCTGCTCGCGGGCCTGAATCATGAACGCGGCGCGCTGCTGGGGAGAGAGGAGACCGGCCAAGGGGCCGCCATGGTGGCGGACGCCGCTATCCGGCCCCGGCATGGCCGGGCCTTGCGCCGCCTGGACAGCGCCGGGAGCCGCCGCCAGAAGCGGCAGGGGCGCGGCCAGGAGGCCCGCCAGAACAAGCAATTTGAGACGAAGCATAGAATTTCTCCAACAAAACGCCCTTCACCCGGTTGAAACGTCCCGGATGCTGGGGCTCCGTCGCTTCGGCGGGTGGAACGGGTGGCGAATCCCGCAAACTTCCCGTAAAGACGGCGCAAAATTTGTGAAAAGGGCCCTCCATGACTGCCATTCTCGATATCACCGGCCGTGAAATCCTGGATTCCCGCGGCAACCCCACCGTGGAAGTGGATGTGCGCCTGGAAGACGGCAGCTTCGGGCGCGCCGCGGTGCCGTCCGGCGCCTCGACCGGTGCCCATGAGGCCGTGGAGCTGCGCGATGGCGGCAAGCGCTATGGCGGCAAGGGCGTGGAAAAGGCGGTCGCCGCCGTGAACGGCGAACTGTTCGACGCGCTGTGCGGCATGGAAGCCGAGGAACAGACCCGCATCGACAAGACCATGATCGCCCTGGACGGCACCCCCAACAAGGCGCGGCTGGGCGCCAATGCGCTTTTGGGTGTGTCCTTGGCGGTGGCCAAGGCGGCGGCGATGGCGTCCGGCCTGCCGCTCTATCGCTATGTGGGCGGCGCCAAGGCGGACCTCTTGCCGGTGCCGATGATGAACATCGTCAATGGCGGCGTGCATGCCGACAATCCCATCGACTTCCAGGAATTCATGATCATGCCGGTGGGCGCGCCCAGTTTCCGCGAAGGCCTGCGCATGGGCGCGGAAATCTTCCACACCTTGAAGAAAGCGCTGCACGATGCCGGCCACAACACCAATGTGGGCGACGAAGGCGGCTTCGCGCCCAATCTGAAAAGTCCCGACGAAGCGCTTGGGTTCATTTCCAAGGCGGTCGAAAAGGCCGGCTACAAGCTGGGCGATGACGTGTTCTTCGCGCTGGACCCGGCCTCGACCGAATTCTTCAAGGACGGCAAATATGTCCTGGAAGGCGAAGGCAAGACACTTTCCCCCGACGAAATGGTGAAGGTCTATGCCGATCTCTGCGCCCGCTACCCCATCATCTCCATCGAAGACGGCATGGCGGAAGACGATTGGAAGGGCTGGAAGGCTCTGACCGACACGATCGGCAAGACGGTGCAGCTGGTGGGTGACGATCTTTTCGTCACCAATGTGACCCGCCTGAAGCAAGGCATCGACACGGCGACCGCCAACGCCATCCTGATCAAGGTCAACCAGATCGGCACCTTGAGCGAGACCCTGGACGCCATCCAGATGGCGCACAAGGCGGGTTATCGCGCGGTGATGAGCCACCGCTCCGGCGAAACCGAGGATTCCATGATTGCGGATCTGGCGGTGGCGACCAATTGCGGGCAGATCAAAACCGGCTCGCTCGCCCGTTCGGACCGTTTGGCCAAATACAATCAGCTGCTGCGCATCGAAGAGCAGCTGGGCGATGCGGCGATCTATGCGGGACGCTCGGTCTTGCGCCGCTGAGTTCCATCGCAACGGCGGAGTCTTTTTCGCTTTTTCACTTGACCGCTTGATTCAGCTTGTGATTCGTTGGGCAAATGCGAATCAAGCGCTCCGTCACCCGGTTTTTCATGGCGTTGATATTGCCGGCGCTGTCTATCGCGGTGGTGGGATATTTCGGCAGCTATGCGATCTGGGGCGAACGGGGCCTCCTGGTGCTGGGAGACACCGAGGCCAAGCTCGGCATGCAGCAGGAGAAGCTGGCGCGGATTGCCGCCGAGCGCGACCGTCTGGCCCATCGCATCGCGCTGATGGAAGACGGGCATGCCGATCCCGACCTGGTCGAGGAATTGGCGCGTACCCAGCTGATGGACGGCGCGCCGAACCAGGTCGCCATTCCCCGCAAGGGCCGTTAAATCCCGGAAATTCGCCTGTCCGGCAGAGTTTGGCGGCCGGCCATCTCGCGCGTGCACGCAAATGAGTTGGCTGTGACAACACTTGCCGGAGGCACCCAGAAGTGCCGAACAGTGTTCGTTTGTTTGCGGCGCAACAAAATTATAAAAGCTTGCCAATGTTGGCCGGCCTTGCCAAAAACAAAGTCCCGCCTTTTTTGGCCCTTGTAGAGTGAGCGCCCCGACGTATGAGCGACCCCGCGAAACGCACCGAAAAACAAGAAAAACCTTCCGCTAACACTGCTCGCAGCAATTCCGAAGCTCTCAAAAAACTCTATTACGACATGCTGTTAATCCGCCGCTTCGAAGAGCGGGCGGGTCAATTGTACGGCATGGGACTGATCGGCGGCTTCTGCCACCTCTATATCGGCCAGGAGGCCGTGGTGGTGGGCATGCAGGCCAATGTCCGCCCGAACGACCAGCTGATCACGGCTTATCGCGACCATGGCCATATGCTGGCCGCGGGCATGGATCCCAACGGCGTGATGGCCGAGCTGACCGGCCGCTCCACCGGCTATTCCAAGGGCAAGGGCGGCTCGATGCACATGTTCAGCCAGGACAAGAAGTTCTATGGCGGCCATGGCATCGTCGGCGCCCAGGTGCCGCTGGGCACGGGGCTGGCCTTCGCCAACAAATATCGCGGCAATGACGGCGTGTGCCTCACCTATTTCGGCGACGGCGCCGCCAACCAGGGCCAGGTCTATGAAAGTTTCAACATGGCCGAGCTGTGGAAATTGCCGGTCGTGTACATCATCGAAAACAACCAATACGCCATGGGCACCAGCGTGGCGCGCGCCTCGGCGGTGTCGGATTTCTCCCGCCGCGGCATCTCCTTCAACATTCCCGGCATCCAGGTGGACGGCATGGATGTCGAGAAGGTGCAGGAAGCGGGCGCCGAAGCGATGGCCTATTGCCGCAGCGGCAAGGGCCCGATCATCCTGGAAATGAAGACTTACCGCTATCGCGGCCATTCCATGTCGGACCCCGCCAAATATCGCACCCGCGAGGAAGTCAGCGAGGTGCGCGAAAAGCGCGACCCCATCGACCATTTCGGCCAGAAGCTGATCAAGAACGGCGTCGTCACCGAAGAAGATCTGAAAATGATCGACAAGGATGTGAAGGCGATTGTCGTCGCCTCGGCGGACTTCGCCACCGAAAGCCCGGAACCGGGTCTCAATGAACTCTACACGGATGTGCTCGCCTGATGTCCACCGAGATCCTGATGCCCGCGCTGTCGCCCACCATGGAAGAGGGCAAGCTCGCCCGCTGGCTGGTGAAGGAAGGCGATACTGTGAAGTCCGGCGACATTCTCGCCGAAATCGAAACCGAC
>JAFECO010000220.1 GCA_018242085.1 Pseudomonadota bacterium | reverse complement strand
CGCGCCCCCGCCGCCTCGGGTTTGAGCCGTCTAGGTCGGTCCGCGCCGGATCAGGAATCGGTGATGATCGGGAGCCGTTTTGCTTTCGATCATCGCATGGCCTTCCTGGCTGCACATATGCGGGATGTCGACCACCGCCAGGGGGTCGCTGGCCAGCACCCAGATGCTTTCGCCCGCCGGCAATGTTGCCAGATACTTGCGCGCCAGCATCGCCGGCAAAGGGCATTTGAGGCCGCGCAAATCCAATTCTTCGCTCATCTCTCCGTGCACTCTAGCTTTCTTCCCCGTGAGGCCGAATAGCAAAAGCTCCGGTGGAGCTTTTGCCGGCCGAACGCCCGCGCAGCGGGCAGCTAGGCGAAGCCGCTGGCGGGGGAGTTCGGTAGCGTCAGCGTACCGAACGTCTGCTCGGCCGCTTGCGGCCGTGGCAGACAGATGGGGGCAACATCTTGCAGATACTGCATCCACAGCCCAAGCTGATCGCGGAAGGAGCCCATGACCCTAGCCGCGGCCATACGGCGCGAAGCCGTTTACCTCAGCCATATCGTGCGCACCTTGCTGCTGCTGGCGCCGATCAAGCCGGCGAGCACGCGCACTATCGTGGATGTGGTGGAAAAGCAGGCGCGGGCCACGCCCGACGCGCCCGCCATCTATTATCTCGACGAGGTGATGAGCTATGGCGCGCTCGACGCCCGCGCCAATGCCTATGGCCATTGGGCGCTGGGTGAGGGCCTGACGCGCGGCGACTGCGTGGCGCTGTTCATGGAGAACCGTCCCGATTTCCTTTGTTGCTGGCTGGGATTGTTCAAAGCCGGTCTCAGCGTGGCCTTGATCAACACCAATCAGCGGGGCCAGGCGCTGGCCCATTCGATCGAGATCGCGGGTGCCCGGCATCTGATCGCGGGCGCGGAACTGGCCGCGTTTGCCGATGAAGCAAAGCCCTTCTTTACGGCCGCGCCGACAGTCTGGTCGCAAGGCGGTGTGCATTCCGGCATGCGGGACATGGATGCATCGCTGGCGGGCATGTCCATGGCATCCCTGGGCAAGGCGCCGCGCCAGGGCATCACCGCCAAGGATCGCGCCTTCTTCATCTATACGTCGGGCACCACGGGCCTGCCCAAGGCGGCGAATTTCAGCCATATGCGCATGATGTTCATGATGTCGGGCTTTGTCGGGGCGCTGACACCGAAACCGGGCGACCGGGTCTATAATCCCTTGCCGCTCTATCACGCCACCGGCGGGGTCTGCGCGGTGGGGATCGCTTTTCTCTCAGGCGCCGCCGTGATCCTGAAGCGCAAATTCTCGCTGGGCGAATTCTGGAACGACATCCACAAATACGACGCCACCCTGTTCGCCTATATCGGCGAATTGTGCCGCTGGCTGCTCAATGCGCCGCCGGGCCCGCATGAGCGCGATCATCATCTGCGCGCCATCACCGGCAATGGCCTGAGGCCCGAGATCTGGAAGAAATTCCAGGACCGTTTCGCCATTCCCCGCATCGTGGAATTTTACGGCGCCACCGAAGGCAATGTCTCGATGCTGAATTACGACGGCACAATGGGATCGGTGGGGCGGGTGCCCGATTATCTGGAATGGCTCCTGCCCACCCGCGTGGTGCGCTTCGATGTGGAGCGCGAAATGCCGGTGCGCGGGCCGGACGGGCTTTGCATCGAATGCGGGCCGGACGAGGCGGGCGAAGCGGTGGGCCGCATTTCGACGCGCGCCGGACGCAATTTCGAAGGCTATACCAAGGCCGCCGACACCGAAAAAAAGATCCTGCGCGATGTCTTCGCCAAGGGCGATGCCTGGTTTCGCACCGGCGACCTGATGCGCCGCGACGAACATGGCTATTTCTATTTTGTCGACCGCATCGGCGACACGTTCCGCTGGAAGGGCGAGAATGTGGCCACCAGCGAAGTCGCCGAAGCCCTGGCCTCCGTGCCCGGCATTCGCGAAGCCAATATTTATGGCGTCAAGGTTCCGGGCGCGGATGGGCGCGCGGGCATGGCGGCGCTGGTGGTGGATGGCAGCTTCGATATCGCCGGCCTGGCGCAAAAACTGGACGGACACCTGTCGGCCTTTGCGCGGCCCGTATTCCTCAGGCTGCAGCCTGAGATTGAGGTGACGGGCACCTTCAAGCAACGCAAAGTTGATCTTGTGCGCGAAGGCTTCGATCCCTCCACCATCGCCGATCCGCTCTATTGGTTCGACCCTCTGGCACACCGGTACGAGACGTTGGATGCAGCGCGGTATGCCGAGATCGTGGAAGACCGCGTCAAGCTCTGACACCCCGTCACGAGTTTTACTTTTCATCATCCCGTGAAGCGGCCAATAGTTGGGCCGCCAACCCGATTCGATTTGACCGACACCGATGGCGGACCTGCGCGATCCGATTGCCCGGCTTAAAGCTCGGATAGCCAAGTCAGGCTGGGGCATCCGCGTGGATGAAACCCTGTCTTTCGCCCAGCCCGAATTGACGGCGCTTTATGCGTTGTGGCGCGCCAAGGCCGATGAGATGGGCGGGCTGCCGCCCCGCGAGATGCTGGATATCCGTTCGCTCAAGCCGTATCTCGGGCATTTGTCGGTGTCGGAGCGGGTGGAATCCGCGCCGGGAAAATTCAGCTATTGCCTGCGCCTGCAAGGCTCCTACATGGCCGAAATGTTCGGCAACCAGACCGGCAAACTGCTCGAAGAAGCGGTTGCGCCGGAACTGGCGCAGCGCTGGACCTTTGTCTATGACGCCCTGCTGGAGATGAAGCGCCCGCTCCGCCTGCAAGGCAGCTATAGACGGGAAGGGATGGAACATCTCATCGCCGAAACCCTGGCGGTGCCGCTGGGCAACGGCGCGCGCAATCCGGTCAGCGTGCTGGCCGCGACCTATTACCAGTCGCGTTACCAGGACTAAGGCGCGATCCCTAGCCGAAATCCCGCGCCAGGGCCGCACGGGTCTCATCGCTCAAGACCGCCATATGGCCGTAATTCTTATGGCCGATGCCGATGATGACGCGCCCTGTCTTGAAGCGGGCGATCAGCTCCGGGGTCAGCTTGAAGCGCAGCCAATGCACGGACGAAGTTTTCCCATCGGGCGTGGTGCGGTCGTCATATTCGGTGGGCGTGGCGGCGATGCGGGTATCGCCGATCTCCATGAAGATGGTTTCCTCGATGCCGCCCAAGGTGAGCAATGTGGCATGGCGGCGGTTGGCATCCTCGATCTCCAGCATCAAGGTGGCGATCAACTCGTCGCCCTGGGGGATGAGAGGGTTATAGGCATCCAGCTCGCCCCCGATCTGTTCGGCGCCGCCTTTTTCGATGCGCAGCATCTCCTGCACCTGCAACCACATGGTCTGGTAATTCTCGAAATAGAAGGTGGCATAGGGGCCGACCTCGACCCGGCGATGCTTTTTCAGCGCGATGGCTTCGCTGCGCAACGCCTTGCGCTGCGCCGTGTAATCGCTGTCGGAGAGGATATCGGCTGGGGTGATCTTGCGGGCGGCGGCGGGCATGTCAGTCATCCTCGAAAGTCATGCTGCGACAAGCTCAGCATGAGGGCAGTTTCATCACCTCACCCTTCGACAAGCTCAGGGTGAGGTGAAAATTCAATCTTCGACCAATCCAAAAGCGCGGGCCATGATCTGGATCGGATGTTCCGGTTCGCGCACCGGCGTGTCGGTGTGCGCAACGATGTGCTGGGCGGCGAGCGGACAATCCGACACGATATGGCCGCGCTTTTGCGTATTGGCGGCGCGGAAGACGGGACGGCCGACTTTCACGGCGACATCGTGCGTGGGCTCGACCACGCCGAAGGTGCCGCCATGGCCGGAGCAGCGCTCGATCACATCCACTGGCGTGTCCGGAATCATCTTCAGCATCTCCGCCGCCTTGGGGCCCATATTCTGGGCGCGGGCGTGGCAGGCCAGGTGCACGGTGACGCCTTCGGGCAGG
>JAFECO010000021.1 GCA_018242085.1 Pseudomonadota bacterium | reverse complement strand
GCAAAGAGACAAAGATTGCCAGGCAAAGTCCCAGATCCACGATGGTGCGGACCGCGGACAATGAAAGCTCCGGCGCCACGAAGCCGCGCCACAAAGCCAGGATTCCGAACAGCGCGAGGCTGGCGCCGTCCAGCAGCCGCAAGGACGGGCTCTCCACGAAATCGCGGATGGTGACGACGAAAGCCGACGCGAAGGCCAGCCACAGGGCCAGGTCGGCGGAAAGACGGGAGAGGATTGCGAAAAGCAGAAAGGGCGCGAAACCGAACAGCAGGGTCATGGTCGCGGCCCGGATTGAGTGGCATCCCATAAAAAAGGCGGGACGTGATGGCCACGTCCCGCCTTGTTACGCATGCGTTACTTCGCCGGCGCTGCGGCGGCCGTGGTGGCGGCAGCGGGCGGATTCTTCTTGATGTTGGCCAGCGCCACCCACAAACGAGTGATGCGTGCCGTGGCGGGACCGCCGCCCTGCACCTGGCCGAAGGCCGCGATGGCGTCGTCATACTTGCCTTGCGCCAAGAGTGACTGGCCCAGCACCATCGGCGCTTCCGTCGCGTCGGCGGCGCCGCCCTTGCTCATGGCGAGCTTCGCAATGGTCTCGGCTTCCGGATACATGCCATAGCTGTAAAGCGCTTCGGACAGCTTGGCGCTGTAATTGCCGTTCTGCTTCTGGGCAGCCGTGATCTGCGCCTGGATGGTCTTCTTGTCGGCTTCGGCGCGCGGGCTGGGGTCCGGATAACCCGTGCCGCCATGCTGCTGGGCGATCAGGGCGTCGCCGAAGAAGGTGAGGCGGCTGGCGTTCGAACCGAACAGGTTGAGGTCCTGCTGCGAAGGCTTGGCGCCCGAGGCGAACATCAGGCGGCCCAGCCAGATCACTTCCACGTCGCGAATGCCTTTGGAGGAAATCGCCACATCGATCATCTGGGTCCAGTCGGCGGGATCGTTGTAAGCCGCAACCAGCTGCTCCAGGACACCTTCCGCACCGGCTTCGTCCTTTTGCGCCACCTTGATGTCCAGCATCATCTGCAGGGTCTGGCGGTCGACAGGCTTGCCCGCCGCCTTGTCGGCATCCAGGCGCTTCTGGATCGCGGCAGTGGCGTCCGGGTAGTCCTTGGCGAAATAATAAGCCTGGATGATCGCGGTCTGGCTGGTCTGGTCGGTCGGGTTGGTGGCCGCCAGCGCCTTGGCATAAACGACCGACTTGTCGAAATGCTTCTGGTTGTTGGCCAGGATCAGCGCGGTGCGAAGGGTCGCGGCTTTCTGGTCATCCGGAATGGCCGGCGAATCGGCGGCGGCTTCGGCCGCGGTGGCGGCGGCGGCCAGGTTCTGGCTCTTGACGGCAACGGTCACGGCCACGGAATTGATCATGTAATCGTCATAGTCGGTCTTGCCGCTGACGGCGCGGGCCTTATCGAGGGCCGTGGCGGCGGCGGCCAGATCGCCGGCATTGGTGGCCTTCTGCGCTTCGGCCAGGGCATTGTTGACGCTTCTGGTCAGGCTTGCGGCAAAGGCCGGAGAGGCCATCAGCGCCACGGACGCGACGGCGGCGAAAAGCGCAGCCTTCAGAGGGGCGCGAAACGAATTGCTCGACATAAAAAGACTTCCCTTTGATTGGGCGGCAGGTCTGGCCGCGCGAAAACGCCCCTAGGACCTGATGGAGTATGGGGTTATTGCAACCTTAATGTGGCGAACCTCTGTTTCCAATAGGGCGAGGAGCCGCAAGCCTGCCGGTTTTGCTGCATTGCAGCGTAAACAGGTTCTTTACCCTGTGGTGCCAGCGTCGGCCGATGGATTTGCCTTCCTTCTTCCGGCTGGACGGCCGAACCGCCTTCATTTCGGCGGCGCGGGGGCATCTGGGCACGGCGATGACGCGGGCGCTGGCCAAGGCCGGCGCCCATGTGATCGTCAATGGCCGCGACGACGCCAAGCTGGCGGCGTTCGAGGACCAGTTGCGGGGCGAGGGATTTTCCGTCGAGCGCGCCGCCTTCGATATCGCCGATATGGCCGCGGTCCGGGCGTTTTTCGGAAACCTCAAGCGGCTGGATATCCTCGTCAACAATGCCGTGTCGATGCAGGTCAAAAGCTTTGCCGCGCTGGAGCCCGCCGATTTCGCCGCCACCTATGAAAGCGCCGTCACCGCCGCGTTCGAATGCGTGCGCGCCGCGCTGCCCGCCTTAAGAGAGGCCGCCGCCAGCGGCGAAGCCAGCATCGTCAATATCGCTTCCATGTACGGACAGGTGGCGCCCGATGGCCGCCTTTATGCCACGCGCGAAGGTCAGAGCCCGTTTCATTACGGACCCGCCAAGGCGGCGCTGTTGCAGCTCACCCGGCACCTGGCCGCCGAACTGGGTCCCCAAAAGATCCGCGTCAATGCCCTGGTGCCGGGCGCCTTTCCCGCCCGCATCGATCCCGAACTTGGCGAGAGGCTTGCGGGCCGCACCATGCTGGGGCGGCTGGGGACGCCCGCGGAAATCGCCGGTCCGCTTCTTTTTCTGGCATCGCCCGCGTCCGGTTACATGACGGGCGCCGCGCTCAACATTGATGGTGGTTGGACCGCTTGGTGATACAAGCATGGGCATGTCGTTCCTCTCATCGTTCCGCATCGGCCAGCAGACGCTCTACCCGGAGGAATTGCGCGAGAGGCTTCAGGGTTTCGCGCTCCTGGAGAATGTGGGTGACGGGGCGCTCAAGAATCTTCTCGCCGAAGCCAATTGGTTCGGATTGCCGGGCGGCGCGCTGCTCGACCGCGACGGGGAAAATGAGTCCGCGCTTTTCCTGGTCGTCACCGGATCCCTGGGCGTGTTCGTGGCCGATGCGCAAGGCCAGCGCCGCATGGTCGCGCATGTTCCCGCCGGCGAGACGGTGGGCGAAATGTCCCTCATCGTCCGCGACCATCAGCATACCGCCCAGATCGTCGCCCTGCGCGACACCGAATTGCTGCGCATCAGCCCTCAGGGCTTCGAGACCCTGATCGCGCGGCATCCCCGCGTGATGATGAATCTGATGCAGATCCTGGTGAAGCGGCTGACCGCCGCCACCCGAAACACGGGCGATGCCCGGCCCAAGACGTTCGCCATCGTGCCGCTGCAGGACGGCCTGGAATCCGAATCCATCGCGCACCGCATCGCCGACGCGCTGACCGAAATGGGCAGCCGCGCGGCCGTGCTGGACATCCAGGCCGGCGAGCAGAGCGCCGAATGGTTCAACAGTTTCGAAGCGGCACACGATGTCGTCTTCTATCGCGGCGATGCGCCCGACAGCGCCTGGACCCATCAATGCCTGCGCCAGGCCGATCGCATTTTCCTTCTTGCCCGTTCCGACCAGCCGCTGCCGCTTCGCCCGCTCGACCTGCCCGCGTTCAAGGAACGGGCCAGCGGCCTGCCGGAATTGCTGCTGCTGCATCCGCCCGGCATTCGCGCTGGCTTGCCGGAACATTTCTCGCTGCGCACGGGCCTGTTTGAATCGCACCATCATGTCCGCGTTGGCGGCACTGCCGATGTGCAGCGGCTGGCCCGGTTCATCGCCGGCCGCGCCGTGGGGCTGGTGCTGGCGGGCGGCGGGGCGCGGGGCTTTGCCCATATCGGCGTCATCAAGGCGTTGATGGAAGCGCAGGTGCCGTTCGATCACCTGGGCGGCACCTCGATCGGCGCGATCGTTGCGGCGGGCGTGGCCCAGGAATGGGGCGTGGAAGAACTGACCGACCGCATGCGCGAGGTGTTCGTCACCAACAATCCGCTCAACGATTTCACCTTGCCCTTGATCGCGCTGGTCCGGGGGCGCAAGGCCAGCACCATGCTTCGCGCCAATTTCGGCGATCTGCGCATCGAAGAGCTGGCCAAGCCGTTTTTCTGCGTATCCTCCGACCTCACCACCGGCCGCATTCACGAACATAGGGCGGGACGATTGTGGCGCGCCTTGCGGGCCAGCGTGGCGCTGCCCGGCATCCTGCCGCCCGTCACCCATCACGGCCATCTGTTGGTGGATGGCGGGGTGATGAACAATCTGCCGGTCGATGTGATGCGCGAGCACGCATCGGGCGCGGGCCCGATCATCGCTTGCGACATCACCGGCGAACTGGACCTGCAGGCCCGCGACGAACGCTATGGCGAGCGGCCCTGGTGGTGGCTGATCGCCCAGCGGATGCAGGGCACGCCCTCCATCGTCTCGATCCTGATGCGGTCGGGCACCGTGGGCTCCGAAGCCCAGCGCCGCATCGTGCGCCAACAGGCCGATTATCTGATCGAACCGCCAATGCCCACCATCGGACTGCGCGACTGGAAGAAATTCGACCAGGCGATCCGCGAAGGCTATGAGACCGCCAGCGCCTATATCGAAAAGAATGGAGTGCCGCTTACCCAAATCTGGAGCGATGGCCCCGCGATGGCTATACCTAACCGCACCGGTTCTTTTACCGCCTGAGTGCGTCGCACGTGCTCACGGGCTCACGCCCGCTCCGCGCGATGCTCCTGCTCAGTCGGTAAAATCCCTCGGTGCGAAGTTGTAATTGTCTCAGATAGAACTAGAACCGCTGGGTTCGGTCAGGACGACATTGTGCAACAGGTCGTATCGCCCGCCATTGGGTGTGGTGAGGATCATGGAGCGGATTTCGACCCGGCCATGGGGCGTGGCGGCTTCCACATCGAGGGTTCCGCTGGCTTTGTCGCCTTCGATGGTCACTTCATAGCTGGTGCGGCTGCCGAAGCCGGGTGTGAAGGCAAAGGCGTTGCCCGCGACGCCCGTGACCGCGATATCGTCGCCCAGGACCTGATGCGCCAGGCCATCGTGCCGCGTCAGTTCGGTGACCGCGCGCAGCACCGGATCGTGGCGAAAGCCCTGATAGAGGAACCATGCGCCGTAACTGCCGGCCAGGATCACGGGCAGGAGAATGAAGGCCAGGACCGCCAGGCATCCCCACAGGCAGCCATTGGACCGGCGCGGCGTTTGTTGCGTCACCGTCATCGCCGGCATGAGACCACAGGCCCTGGCTTCGTGCAAAGCGGCAAGGCACAATGCCGGCATGGTTCGACAAGCTCACCATGAAGAGTGCGAAAATTTCCTCATCCTGAGCTTGCCGAAGGATGAAGGCGGAACTGGCGATGCCGATAGACTATGACGACATGATGCAAAGCGGCGCCACGGGGCTTGAGGCGCGCTATGACGAGAAAGACGTGATGCTCTACGCCCTGGGCGTGGGCTTCATGCGCGATCCCCTGGACGAAAAAGAGCTGCCCTTCGCCTATGAGAATAACGGCCTCAAAGTGGTTCCCACCTTTGCCACCGTGATCAACCGGGGCGAGGCGCCGCCCGAACGCCAGCGCATGCCGCAGAAATCCTCGATCAACTTCATGATGGTGGTGGATGGCGAGCGCCGCATCACCTTCCACAAGCCGCTCCAGCCCCGCGCCGAAGTGATCGCAGACGAACGCATGCTCGCCATCCTGGACAAGGGCGAAGGCAAGGGCGCCGTGCTGGTGCAGGAGCGTGCGGTGCGCGACAAGGCCAGCGGGGAAAAGCTTTTCACCATCGTCTCGTCGATCTTCGCCCGCGGCGATGGCGGCTTTGGCGGGCCCAAGGAAGGCGGGCCGCAGCCCCATCCCATTCCCGAACGCGCGCCCGATCTGGTCAAGGAATGCGATACCCGCGCCGATCAGGCGTTTCTCTATGCCCTGTCGGGTGACCGCAATCCTTTGCATCGCGATCCGGCCATCGCCAGGGCGGTGGGATTTCCCCGCCCCATCCTGCACGGCCTTTGCTCCTACGGCACCGCATGCCGCGCCATCCTTTCTGCCGTCGCCGATTACAAGCCCGAACGCATCCGCCAGTTCGATGTGCGTTTTTCCAAGCCGGTCTTTCCCGGCGAAACCATCGTCACGGAAATCTGGGTGGATGGCGCCACGGTGTCGTTCCGCGCCGGCGTCAAGGAGCGGCCCGGCACGGTGGTGCTGAACAACGGGCTTTGCATTCTTGGAGACTGATCCGATTGCCGATGCCGAAGCGCTGATCGCGTCGGGCCGCGCGGCCGAGGCGGCGGCGAAGCTGCAAGCACGCCTGGCGGCGGGACGCGGCGGGCTTTTGGCGCGGCTGACTTTGGTGACGGCGCTGCTGGAAGCGGGCGAGGCGCAAGCGGCCTTGGAAGAAGCGCGAGATGCTGTCGCGCTTAATCCCGGCGTGGCCCCGGCGGTAATGGCCTTGGGCGAGGTTTTGCTGCGGACCGGCGCTCTGCCGGCCGCCATCGCGGAGTTTCAGCGCGCGCTCCGGCTCGATCCTGGCCTGGAGCGGGCCCGCTATCTCAGCGGATGCGCCTGGCTGGAAGCCGGTGAAGCGGAAAAAGCGCTGGAGATTTTCAAGAGCTTGGAGAGCACGCCCGATATCGAAGCCCGGATGGCCCGCGCCCGTGCCATTGCGGACGCGCCGCGATCCGACGCGGGCTATGTGCGGCATCTGTTCGATCAATTTTCCGCCGATTACGACGCGCGCATGATCGGACAATTGGCTTATGCCGCGCCGCAGATCCTGGCGGATCTGGCCGATCTGGTGATGCCGGGCCGCTTTGGCCTTCGCATTCTCGATCTGGGCTGCGGCACCGGGCTTGCCGGCGTCGTATTCAAGTCCCGCGCCGCGCGGCTGGACGGGATCGACCTGTCGCCCGCCATGATCGAAAAAGCGCGGGCGCGGGGGATTTACGATTCTCTGCGCGTGGGCGACATCGAAACCGCGTTCACGCAGACATATGATCTGATCCTAGCCGCCGACACGCTGGTGTATCTGGGCGCGCTGACGTCTCTGTTCCGCGCCGTGGCCGCGGGATTGGCCGCTGACGGCTATTTTCTCTTCACCACCGAAGCAAAGATGGGCGCCGGATTTGAGCTTGGCCCCAAGCGGCGTTGGCGGCACAGCGAAAATTACATCCGTGACGAGGCGGCGGCGGCCGGCCTGGAGGTGGCGGGTCTTATGGCGGCATCGCCGCGCACCGAGTCCAATCAGCCGGTCCCCGGCTTTGCCGTGGCTTTGACCTTGGTCTGAAAGAGTACGCTTTCCCTTCGCGTTATCATTCCGGCGCGACATGGGCTCATCAACTTCCCGATGATCGTTCTGCGGCGAAAATCCCTTCAGGCCACAAAGCTGCCTAAATTTTTGTCAAATCGGAACGATCCTGGTTGCATTGCGATGCGGTCTGGTCTGACCAAAAAAAACATGCTTCACTCCGCCCGCCTTCGAAGGGCGCTGACTTAAGGGGAGTACCGGACGACATGCGGCTCAAATTCGGCCTCGTGCTTGGCATTCTGACGGTCGCGGGATCGCCTGCGGCTTTCGCGCAGGCCAATTGTTCCATGCCGATACCGCCTGCGGCCCCGGACGGCCGCACCGCGACCCAGCAGCAGATCGCGGCGGCGGTCAGCGACGCCAAGAATTTCATCGCCCAATCCGATGTCTATCAGAACTGCCTGCTCGATTATGTGCGCACGCAGAAGGAAGCTGCCGCCGAAGCGCTCAAGGACAAGGACAATAAGGACAAGAAGCCTTTCGATCCCTATATCGAGACCCAGATCCAGAAACAGATCGACAGCAACCAGGCCGCCAAGGTGCGGACCGGCGCCGAGATCAACGCGGCGGTCAACGATTTCAAGCTGGCGCATCCCAAATAGGTCCCGGCCGGCGGCTTTTCATTTGCGGCAGCGAATCACCTATCATCGCGCGCCATGAGCGAAGCGGCATTGGCACCCTCGGAAGCGGCCACCACAGGCAGAAGCGGCAGGAAAGCACGCCCTGCCAACATGTCGAAGGCCGCGTCACGCTCTTCCATTTTGGACGCCGCGCGCCGGGTCGCGGCCCGTGACGGTGCCCGCGATCTTTCGCTGCGTGCCGTGGCGGCGGAAGCGGGTTTCGCGCCGGCGGGACTCTATGGCTATTTCCGGGGCAAGGACGAATTGCTGCTGGCTCTGGCGGCGGACGATCTCACCCAGCTGGCGCGCGCCATGCGCGAAGCCGGCGGATTGAAAGGCGCAAGCTCCGTTGCGCTTTCCTTGCTGGGCCGGACCGAAACCATCGCCGCGGCTTCCCAGGCCTTGCCCCGCGAAGGCGGCGGCGGCGATGCGGAGCGGCTTTTCAACGGGCGGATGATCGCGGCGCTTCGGGCGCTTTCGGAAGCCAGCGGCCTGCCGTCCGACAATCGCGAAAGTCAGTGCGATGTGGTGCTGGTGGCGGCGGCTTTGTCGGGCCTCGCCTTGCTGGAACGCTCTGGCCGGCTGGGCGCGCTGGGCTTTCAGGCGGACGAGATCCTCGCCCGCCTGTCCAGCCGCTTCGCGAAATAGCTATTTTCCCGTCGCGTCCCGCACGGGGAAATTCGCCGTCACGGTCGCGCCGTCCTTGAATGAAAGCGTAACCGGCACGCTGGCGCCCGGCTTGATCGCGGGCCCGGGCTGCATGCACATCAAATGATAGCTGCCCTGTTTGAATTCCAGCACGCCGCCGGGCGCGACATCGATGCTGTCGACATGGCGCATGCTGCTCATGCCGCCATTATTCTCGGACAGGTGCAGCATCAGCATGCCGCAGGCGGGCGATTGCGCGCCCGTCAATGTCACTTGCGCCTTGCCGTCATTGTGCAGGACGAAATAGCCGCCGGCGGGAACCGTTCCGGGCAGGGCACGCATCCAGGGCGCCTCGATGCGCAGCGGCGCGGCGGGCGCCGCCAGGGCAGCGGCGGAAGACAGAAGCAGAATGAAAAGGCTCTTCATGGTGTGGCGTCCTTTGCCGTGACCGTCAGCGAGGCGGCCGGATGCGCCGGCCGCTTGCCGCTGGCGTCGGGCAGCTCCGCCCAATTCTCCGCCCCTTTCTGGCAACTCTGCAAGACCGGGAAATTCAACACGCCCGCCGTGTCCGGCAGGCGCAGCATCACCACGAACTCGTCATATTGATCGGCCGGCAAGGGCCCGCCCGACCAGGTGATGCTGCTCACCCGTTCGGTGATGGGCCCGCCTTCGCCCGCGACCGGCGTCGCCAGCTTTGCGTGCGTCGTGGAAAGGGTCCATCCCGCCTTGGGCTGGGGCCGCGCCGTGATGATGCTTTCCGGCACCGTGACGGTGATCGTGGTGGTCGGCGATCCGGCGCAGCCATGGCTGACCCGGAAGCCCGCGATGAAGGTGCTGCCCGCCTTGGCCTGCGGATTGCCGATGACGACATGCGCCATCGCAGGGGTGGCGCCGAGCAAAAGCGCCGCCAGGATCAACTTACTGCGCATAATGAACCTCCAACACGAATGTCCGCTGCGGGAAAGGATGGAACAGGAAGTATTTGTCGTTGTTGAGATTGTCGACGCCCGCCGCGATGCTCCAATTGTCGTCCCATTGGTAATGCACCCGTGCATCGGCAACCAGATAGCCGGCAAAGCCCTGATAGGTCTGCGACACCGGATCGGAATTGTCGATGGTGCCGAAAGTGCGGTCGCTGTAGCGCGCCGCCAGGGTGAAGGCGACTTTGCCTTCGTCCAGCCATGCGGGCCGATAGGTCGCCACCGCCGTGCCGCGCAGCTTGGGAATCTGGGGCAGATATTTGCCTTCCGCCGCCCGGAAGGCCGTGTCCTTCACGGTCTTGCCGTCGGTGAAAGTGAGGCTTCCAGACAGATTGAGGCCATCGAAGATCACATTGTTCTGCTCCGTCACCAGCTCGATGCCGCGCACGCGGGTGCGGTCCACATTCTGCACAAAGCTGAACAGGGTGTTGGAGCCCGGCACCAGCGGCGCGGATTGGGACAGAAGCGCGTTGCTGATGTCTTCCTGGAACAGAGACACCCGGATGCGCCCGTCTTCGTCATGACGCTCCGCCGCCAGTTCGTAAGACCTGGCATGTTCGGGCTTCAGGTTGGGATTGGGCACGGTGAGAAAGGTGCCGGTGGTGACGGCCTGATAGAGCTCCGTCACCGTGGGCATGCGATAGGCCTGTCCGTAGGACGCCGTCAGCAGCCAGGGCTCGGAGACCTGCCAGGACAGCGCCGCTTTGGGTGAGAAGGTGCTGGTGGCAAGCTTGGGCTGGCTCACATTGAGCGGCGGCGCGGCGGAGAAATTGATGCCGTCATAGGCGCGCCAATCCTCCACGCGCCCGCCCAATGTGGCTTTGAGGCCCGGCGCAAAACTCCAGACATCCTGAATCCAGAACGCGTTGGTGGCGGTGCGGCCTTTGGCGGCGGCGGCAAGCGATGCCGGCGCGCCCGTCTTCCAGTCCGCCAGATTGTAGCGGAACTGGGCAAAGGTCTCCGCATCGCGGTGGGCGCCAAACGAAATGGAATGGTCCGTCCAGCCCGTCCACACGCCCTTGGCATCCAGCGTGTACCAGCCGGTGCCGTTGAGACGGTTAACGGTGCCCGCACCGCCCGCGGCGGCGCCCGGAAAAGCGGTGGTGGGCACGCGCTGATTGTCGGTGAGGTAATTGTAATCGCTGGCGACGAACTCCCAGCCGAAATCGCCGCCCGGCGCGGATTTGAGCGTCACCGCCTGGGCGAGATGGGTCTGCTCGGTGCGATAGGCGAGATTGGAAAGGGCGCTGGTCGGAATGTTGTAATTATAGCCGGCGATGTTGGTGCTGCCGGCGAAGACCGGCGTGCCGGCACTGTTGCGCAGATAGGTCTGGGACGCGGCAATGTCATTCTGGTGGAAGACGCTGGCGGTGTAAGTGGCTTCCATGCCACCCGCGAAATCATAGGCCAGCTTCAATGTATCGGTGTCCTGCACCTGGTGTTCGATGCCGCCATCGCCGATCACCACGATGGGCTGGCCCAGGCGGTTGAGGTCGGCGAAGGCGCCCGTGGCCGGCGTGCCGGCGGCGCTGGTGTTGGCCGGGCGCGTGAGTGTGGCATAGGTGAGCGGCTGGCCCGTCGAATCCAGATGATTGGCCGAGAAGCGCCAGGAGAAATTGCCATAGACATCGCCGATGCCGCCCGCGATCTGGCCGGTATAAAAAGTGCGGCCGGTGGCGTATTGGCTGAAATCCTGCACTGCGCCCAGCACATCGGCATAGATTTCCAGATGATCGGGCATGCGGGTGGTGATGTTCAGCACCGCGCCGATCGAGCCGCCGCCATATTCGGCGGCAAAAGGCCCATAGATCACTTCGAAATTCTTGATGTCCTGCGGCGCGGCGATGCCGAAATGGGGCGAAGCGCTGGTGTTGTTGTTGCCGATGGGCGAGGAGATCAGGATTCCGTCCGCATAAAGCAGGCTGCGCGCCGAAGCGCCCACGCCCGAAGTGCGGGTCGCCAGGGGGTCCTGGGTGTCGCCATAATGGCGCTTACGCACCACGATCGAGGGAATGTATTTGAGCATATCCTCGGTATTGACCGCGTTGACCTGGGTCTGCGCTTCGACGGCGGTGATGCCTTCGATCTTGTTGGGCAGGTCGGCCTGGGTGCGCTCCCCGGTGACGATGACGGTTTCCAGCCTGTTGCCGGGTGCGGCGGCGGCGACAAGGGTCTGCGCTTGGCCGGATTGAACGGCGATAGCGGAAATGAGCGCGATGGCGGACGTACTCGCGCCAAGGCGTAATGAGGCTTTCATGGGATTCCCCAAATGAGATGAGCGGACGCACGCTCGCGCGCACTGCGCGAACGCGGCGAAAATCAACTCAGACGGAGGTCGGGGGCCCGCGCGGGGATTGCGGCTTGTAGGTGGCGGCCTTGATGGCAGCCTGCTCGGCCGCCATGAGCGGCGAGAATTTGGCCAGCTGCGAAGGAAGCTGAAGCGCGGCACCGCTGGACGGTGTGGCGATATGCGGTGCGGCGGCGAAGGGGCAGGGTTGCTGGTGGCCGTCGCCGGAATGCTTGCCCGAAGACCCATGGTCCATGCCGGACATGTCCATATGGGCCATGTCCATATGGCCCATATCCATCTTGGACATGCCCATTTGGGACATAT
>JAFECO010000219.1 GCA_018242085.1 Pseudomonadota bacterium | reverse complement strand
TCCGATGAATCCGGTCTCAGCCGCCGGGCGCTCCTGGCGGGCGCCGGTGCCGGCGCCGCCGCGATCGTGCTGGCCCAGAACGAGGCACAGGCCCAAGCCCAGACACAGTCGGACCGGCCCGTGATCTTTACCCGCACCACCGTGGCCACGCCCGATCTGACGCAGGACGATGTGGCGCTGGCGGTGGTGGCGGGAAAGATCGCCGCCATCGGCCCCAATGACGCGGTGATGCGCCAATATCCCAATGCGGAGATCTATGACGGGCGGGGCAAGGCGATCCTGCCGGGCCTGGTCAACTGCCATGCCCATCTGCGCGATACGGTGGCGCGGGGCTTCAACGAGGATTTCGGCTTTCCCAATTCCGCCAAGCTGGCGGTCCGGCCCGAAAGCCTGCTTCAGGGCGACGAAAAAAGCCTGATGGCCACGGTGGGCGCGCTGGAAGCGATCAAGACCGGCACCACCACCTTGACCGAATATGCCAGCGAGATCGCCCCTTATGCGGGCGCATTGGCGAAGTCGGGCCTGCGCATGGTCCTGGCCGAATCCATCGCCGACAGCACCAATGTCCCCGGCCCGCTGTCGCCGGACGGGGCGGCGAATGCGCCCACGCCCGCCTTCTCGGCGGCGCGGCGCGACGAAGGGATGAAGCGGATCAGCGATCTTTATTCGGCCTGGCACGGCAAGGAGGGCGGGCGCATCAATGTGTTTCCCACCGCCGCCTTGTCGGAGACATCCTCGCCCGAACTGCTCAAGGCGGTGCATGATTTCGCGGAAAAATACGATCTGCGCTATTCCATCCATCTGTCGCAGAGCCGTGCCGAAGTGGCGTTCGCCAAGAAGCATTACGGCGTAAGCCCGGTTTTTTACCTGGATCGGGCGGGCTTTCTGGGCCCGCGTTTGTTCGCCGCCCATTGCCGCTATGTGGACGAGGCCGATATCGCGCTTCTGGGACGTACCCGCACCACCATTTCGCACCAGGCGGCGATGGCGGCCAATCGCGGCGTCATTCCGCCCATTCCGGCGCTGCGCGCGGCGGGCTGCCCCATCGCTTACGGCACCGACAACAACACCAACGACCTGTTCGAAGTGATGCGGGTGGCGATGCTGACCGAGCGCATCCGCCGCGACGATCCCTTCCCCGGCCTGTTGCCGCAGCCGGAAGACGCATTGCAGGACGGGACCTTCGGCGGTGCCCATGCCTTGGGCCTGGACAAGATCAGCGGCGGACTGGCCGTGGGCAAGAAGGCGGACCTGATCGTGCTGGACACCCAGCGCGCCCATCTGGTGCCGTCCGGCCGCATCATCTCCACCTGGATCCATAACGGCCAGCCCGCCGATATCGAGTCGGTGATGGTGGATGGCCGCTTTGTGATGAAGGACCGCAAGGTCCTGACCATGGACGAGGCCGCGATCATCGCCGAGGCCGACAAGGTGGGCAAGCGCATCTGGAAACAGGTGAAGGACGCCGGCCCCGTCACCATCCCCGGCCGCACCAAATCCTGAAGCTGCCCCGCGCGTCACGTGACGGGTCAAGACCGGTGGACGGCGGCGCCGGCCGTGATAGTGTTTCGCCTTTGGAACGCGCAGAGCCTGAAAATGCGCGATATTTCAGGGGTGAAACAATATGAGCGCCGCCGCGACGCCGTCCATTCGCAAGGATCCGGGTTATCTGCGCATCGCCACGGAGGAGGCCTATGCCCCCGCCGAGATGCTGCGGATGTATCGCAAGCTGTTGGACGAGAAGGGCACCGACGATCCGGGCTTTCTGTCCCAATGGGGCTATTTCCTGGGCCAGGCCGACCGGATGAAAGTGCTGGCCGAGCGTTTCCATAACCTGGACGAGGGCCGCATCCGCGACATGGACGCCACCGGCATCGCCCGGCAGATCGTGTCGCTCACCAGTCCGGGGGTGCAGATCTTCGACGCGGCCACCGGCACGGCATTGGCCACATCCTTCAACGATCAGCTGGCGGAAGCCTGCCGCAAGCATCCCACCCGCTTTTCCGGTCTTGCCGCCATCGCGCCGCAAAATCCCGCCGCCGCCGCCAAGGAATTGGAGCGGGGCGTCACCAAGCTGGGATTGAAAGGCGCGATCATCAATTCCAACACCCATGGCGAATATCTGGACGATCCCAAATTCTACGACATTCTGGGGATGGCGGAATCGCTGGACGTGCCGATCTATCTGCATCCGGCCACGGCGCCGCGCCGCATGATCGGCCCGATGATCGAAAAGGGGCTGGAAGGCGCGTTCTATGGTTTCGCGGTGGAAACCAGCGTGCATCTGTTGCGCATGATCATGAGCGGGGTGTTCGACCGCTTCCCGAAACTGCAAGTGATCGCGGGGCATGGCGGCGAAGGGCTGCCCTTCTGGCTCTGCCGTTTCGATCTCTTCCAATATAATTACGCGATCAACAACCGCTTCCCGCACATGCCCAAGCTGCAGCGCAAGGTGAGCGAATATATCCAACAGAATATTCCCATCACCTCCAGCGGCATGGCCTGGGCGCCGGTGATTGAGTTCTGCCAGCGCGTGCTGGGCATGGACCGGGTGATGTATGCGATGGACTATCCCTATCAGTACAACGCCGCCGAAGTGGTGGTGACGGACGAGATGGCGATCAGCGACGCGGACAAGAAGAAATTCTACCAGACCAATGCGGAGCGGATCTTCCACCTGACCTGACGGTGATCAGGCGCGCCCGGCTTCGGCGCGCGCAGCGTCTGCTCTCGCTTTCGCCAGCACCAGCAGCAGTGCCGCCAGAAGGAAGGCGGGGATGGAAATCGCCAGCAGCATGCTTTTGGGCGCCCAGCCCAGAGCGAGAAGCTGGCCGCCCAAGAGCGGCCCGCCGATATTGCCCAGCCGCCCGATCCCCAACGACCAGCCCGCGCCTGTGTTGCGGATGGGGGGCGGATAGATCGCGCCGGGCAGGGCGTTGATGCCCAATTGCCCCGCCGAAATGCCGATGCCCGCGCCGAAGATGAAGACGATCAGAAGCGTGGTGGCGGCGTTGGTCGCGCCCAACAAGACCAGCCAGCAAGCGCCCATCGCCAGCATGGCGGACACGACTTTCTCAGTGCCATAGCGGGTGACCAGCGGCCCGCTGCCAAACGCGCCTGCGATGCCGCCCACCTGGAACATGGTGGCGGCCAGAATGGCGGTGGAGGTGGGAAGGCCCATGCCTTTGAGCATCGAAGGCAGCCAGGAATTGATGAAATAGATGGTGAGCAGGCTGAGGAAGTTGATCAGCCAGAGCAGGATGGTGAGCCGCGCGAAATCGGGCGCGAACAATTGGGCGATGAGATTCCTGTCCGGCGCGGCATCGGCTTTCGGCGCGGCGCGGGCCGCCAAAAAAGACGGCGATTCCGGCAGCATCGCCGCCAAGAGCGGCAACAGGATCAGGGGAATGATGCCGCCCACCACAAAGACCGCGGGCCAGCCGAAGGGCGCCAGGAGCCGGGCCGCGACGATGCCCACCAGCACATTGCCCATCTGAACCCCGCAGGTCATCGCCATCACCAGCGCGCCCTGGCGCCGCTTGGGCGCGAAATCCGACAGAAGCGCGATGGAAGCGGGAATGCCGCCGCCGATGCCCAGCCCGGTGATGAAGCGCGCGGCGGTGAGCCATTGGGTATCATGGGCAAAGGCGGTCGCCAGCGACATCACCCCGAACAAACTCACACAGCCCATCAGAACCGGCTTGCGCCCCAGCCGGTCGCCCAGCCAGCCGCAGAGCAGCGAGCCCAGAAACAGCCCGATGCTGCCGGCGGTCAGCGCGGCGGTGAAAGCGACGGGCTTGAGATGCCAGGACTCGGCAATGGCGGGAAGCGTGAAGGCCATCGCCCCCAGGTCGAACCCTTCCAGCACCAGCACCGCGGCGCACAGAAGCGCGACGCGATTTTCCCGGCCGGGAGGGGACGACGGACTCGCGTCGGACATGCGCGACCTT
>JAFECO010000218.1 GCA_018242085.1 Pseudomonadota bacterium | reverse complement strand
TCGGCGGCGCCAATATCGGCGAAGCGCTGGTGAAGGATGCGCGGGTACCGCTGATCTCGGCCACCGGCAGCACCCGCATGGGCCGCGCGGTGGGCACGGTGGTTGCGGCCCGCTTTGGCCGTTCGCTTCTAGAGCTTGGCGGCAACGCCGCCACCATCGTGACCCCGTCGGCGGATTTGGATCTGGCGCTCCGCGCCATCGCCTTCGGTGCTGCGGGCACATCCGGTCAACGCTGCACCACCTTGCGGCGCTTGATCGTGCATACGGATGTCTATGACCGGCTGGTGGGCCGGCTGAAGGCTGCCTTCGCCAGCATTTCCATCGGCGATCCCCGCGAGGCGAGCAATCTGATCGGCCCGCTGATCGACAAACAGGCGCTGGATTGCATGACCCGTGCGCTTGCCGCCGCCCGCGCCGCAGGCGGCGCGGTCACGGGCGGCGAGGTCGTACGCGATCTCTATGTGCGCCCTGCCATCGCGGAGATGAAGGCTCAGACCGATATCGTGCGGGAAGAGACTTTCGCGCCTATCCTTTATGTGATGCGCTATTCGGCCTTTGACGAAGCGGTGGCGATGCTGCGCGATGTGCCGCAAGGATTGTCGTCGTCCATCATCACCCGCGACCTCTCCGAAGCGGAGAAATTCCTTTCCGCCAAAGGATCGGATTGCGGCATCGCCAATGTGAATATGGGCCCGTCAGGGGCGGAGATCGGCGGCGCCTTTGGCGGCGAGAAGGAAACCGGCGGCGGCCGCGAGAGCGGATCGGATGCCTGGAAGGCCTATATGCGCCGCCAGACCCAGAGCATCAATTACGGCAGCAGCCTGCCGCTGGCCCAAGGCGTGAAATTCGATCTTTAGAAAAAGCGACGGCCCGGTCCCTGCCGGGACCGGGCCGCTGTTAGATCCGTGCCGGAGCGCGGAATTATTTCTTCACATACTTGTTGAGCGCCTTCGGACCCACTTCGGCGCCATAGATATTGCCGGCCGCATCGACCGCAACGCCTTCACCGGCGCTGGTGTCGGAGGCCTTCTCGACCGGATCGGGAATGAAGCCGACGATCTTGCCGTCCTTCAAGCTGCCCCAGCGGATGCCGCGCTTCCAGCCATTGTGGTTGCGCGAAACCGATTCCGATTCGGAATCGGTCACATACAGAACGTCATCCTTGGTCAACCAGATGCCGCTCGGCCGGCTGAACTGGTGCAGTTGCTGAATGAACTTGCCGTCCAGGTCGAAAATCTGAACCCGGTTGTTGTTGCGGTCGCCGACCAGAAGGCGGTTCTTGGAATCGATGGCCAATGCATGCGGCTGGTCGAATTCGCCCGGCCCGGTGCCCAGCTTGCCCCATTCCTTGATGAACTTGCCGGTCTTGTCGAATTTCAGGATGCGGTTGTTGCCCGCGCCGTGACCTTCGGCCACGAAGATGTCGCCATTGGCGGCGGTCACGACATCGTTGGGCGCATAGAAATAGTCCGGCGCCGCGGCGCCGCCCTTCTTGCCCAAAGTGAGCAGCACCTTGCCGTCCGGGCTGAACTTGATGACTTGGTTGCCCAAAGTCGCGCCATCAGGCCCGATCGGGCCGGTGGCGCCACGCTCGCGGCGCTTGCCATTGTCCTGGCCGTCCGTCACCCAGACATTGCCGTCGCGATCGACATAAATGCCGTGCGGGAAGATCATCAGGCCCGCGCCGAACGACTTCACCAGCTTGCCGGTCGAATCGAATTTCAACACGCTGGGCAGATCCGACATCTTGCCGGTCTTGCGGTCGAGGCACCCATTCTGGCCGCAGCGTTCGGCGACCCAGATCGACTTGCCGTCGCGATCGATTTCGACCGCGCTGGTCGAACCCCAGGTCCGCCCGGCGGGCAGCTTGAAATAGTCTTTCACGGTTTGATACGGGTTGGGCGCGTCATTCGTCGGCGCCGTCATATCGGGGGTCATGGCGTTCTGCGCCATCGCGGGCGTGATCGCCAAAGCAGCCGTCAAGGCATAGACAAAATATCGCATTGTTTCCTCTTAGCTTGATCGGGGGCCCCCGCACCTCGCAAGACCCCGCCACCATGAACGGATGATAAAAGGTTCTTCACAAACCCGAAAGTCCGATCCGCAGGCGGCAGCATCGACAAACCGTCATATGCGGCTCAAACCGCTTCCATGGCCAAGGAGGCGCCCTGACCGACGCCGACACAGAGTGTGGCCAGTGCAAAGCGGCCTTTCTTTTCTTCCAGCGCCCGCAGGGCCGTCAGCGCCAGCCTGGCACCCGATGCACCCAGAGGGTGGCCAAGGGCGATGGCCCCGCCATTGGGATTGACCTGTTCGGCATCGTCGGGAAGGCCCAACTGGCGCAGCACCGCCAGCGCCTGGGCGGCAAACGCTTCGTTCAATTCGATGATATCGAAATCCTGGATCGACAATCCCGTCTTTGCCATCAGCTTCTGCGTGGCGGGCACCGGCCCGATCCCCATCACTCTTGGCGGCACGCCGGCAATGGCATAGCCCAGGATCCTGGCGCGCGGGATCAGGCCGTGACGCCGGGCGGCATCCTCCGATGCGATGAACAAGGCGGCCGCCCCGTCATTCACGCCGGAGGCATTGCCGGCGGTTACCGTGCCGTCTTCGCGAACGATGGGCTTTAATTTTGCCAACCCTTCCAGCGTGGTTTCGGGGCGTGGATGTTCGTCACGATCGATAAGCACGGAACCCGCCTTTCCGGGCACCGTCACCGGCGCAAGCTCGCCTTGGAAAAAGCCCCGTGCCTGGGCTGCTCCGGCGCGCTGCTGGCTGCGCCAGGCAAACGCATCCTGATCGGCGCGGCCGATGCCGAACTCCGCCGCGACATTCTCGGCGGTTTCGGGCATGGATTCGACGCCATGGGCTTTCGCCATCGCCGGATTGACGAAACGCCAGCCAATGGTGGTGTCTTCGATTTTCGCCGTGCGCGAGAAAGCGGTATCGGCCTTGCCCATCACGAAGGGCGCCCGCGTCATGCTTTCCACCCCACCCGCCACGATCAGATCGGCATCGCCGGACATGACGGCACGGGCCGCTTGCCCCACCGCGTCCAGGCCGGACGCGCAAAGCCGGTTGACGGTCGCGCCCGGAACATTGTCCGGCAGGCCCGCCAGCAGCGCCGCCATGCGGGCGACATTGCGACTGTCCTCGCCGGCCTGGTTGGCGCAGCCCAGGATCACGTCATCGATGGCCTTGGGGTCCAGTCCCTTATGCCGTTCCAGCAAGGCCTTGATCGTCAGCGCCGCCAGATCGTCGGGACGAACCTTGGCCAAAGCACCATTGTAGCGCCCGATGGGCGTTCTCAGGCCATCGCATATAAAGGCGGCGGGCATGGCATTCATCCATCTACGCCGCGGCCGAACGCCCCGGCGCGCCATGCCTAGCGCATTTATTTAAGCGTTAAAAGAACTCCGGCCGTCCTCGATGATGCAGGCGGCGCCTTTTTCCGCGATCATGATGGTGGGGGTGTTGGTGTTGCCCGAGGTGATGCTGGGCATCACCGAGGCGTCCACCACCCGAAGCCCTTCCGCGCCATGGACCCTGAGCCGCTCATCCACCACGGCCATGGGATCGGTGGAAAGACCCATCTTCGCCGTGCCCACGGGATGGAAGATCGTGGTGCCGATATCGCCCGCGGCCTTAGCCAGGTCGGCCGTATCGTTCGAGACTTTTGGCCCGGGCACATATTCATCCGGCGCATATTTCGAAAGCGCTTTTTGCCCCATCAGGCGCCGCGTCACGCGGATAGCGTCGGCGGCGACCTGCCGGTCCTCTTCGGTGGACAGGTAATTGGGCTTGATCACCGGCTTGTCGCGGAAATCGGTGGAGCGGATATGGATTATGCCGCGCGATGTGGGCCGAAGATTGCAGGCGCTGACGGTGATGGCGCGGAATTTGTGCAGCGGATCGCCGAATTTATCCAGCGACAAGGGCTGGACATGGAA
>JAFECO010000217.1 GCA_018242085.1 Pseudomonadota bacterium | reverse complement strand
GCCAAAAGCGACAATGTCCTGGACATGGAATTCGACGCCAACGATATCGCAACCTTGAAGGCGGTGGAAAAGATCGCCGCCGCGCGCGGTGTTTCCAACGCCCAGGTGGCGATCGCCTGGCTGATGCAGAAGCCCGGCGTCACCGCGCCGATCGTGGGCGCCTCAAAACCCAAGCACCTGGAAGACGCCATCGCGGCGGTGTCGTTGAAACTGAGCGATGAAGAAGTGAAAGCGCTGGAAGCGCACTACCAGCCGAAGCCGGTGGCGGGCAACCTCAGATAGCGCCGCTCTTCGTCCGGCCGCTCGCCCAAGCTCGTGGCGTTCGTCGCTTTCGCGGGTCCACCGGACCTGCTTACGTCGCTCCTCACCCTTCGACAGGCTCAGGGTGAGGAGAAGGTTCGCGTCGAAGCGACGCTGGCGCACCGAGTTTGAGCGCGGCTAGCACGAGGAATTTTGCGCGCGGAGCAGGAGCGCCGAGCGAAGTGGACTTAAACGTCCATGAGCGAAGGCGCGACGAACTCCGCGTGCAAAAGGACCGTGCTAGAGAGGCCACCAGTCGAGCTGGTATTTATAGTCCTTATCCGACTGCGCCTGGCTCCAGCCGCCGCCCAGCGCGATATACAGGCTGACATTGGAGTCGAGCCGCGCCAGCTTGGTCTGCACCAGCGTGTCCTGCGCATTGAACAGCGACTGCTGCGCCTGCAGCAGCGACAGGATGTCGATGGTGCCTTCGCGATATTGCAGTTCGGAGATGCGGAAGGCTTCGGTCGACGCGCGCACTTCCTCGGTCAGGGCCACCAGCTGGTCATTGTTGGCGGACACCTGGCCCAACGCGGATTCCACATTGGAAAGGGCGGTGAACACGATCTTGCGGTAGGTGGCGATCTGTTCCCGCTGCTGGGCGAGGGCGAGATCGTCCTGCGCCTTGAGGCGGCCGCCATCGAAGATGGTCTGCACCAGCGAGGAGCCGATGCTCCAGGCGATGCTGCTGGGATTGAACAGCGTGTCGGCGAAGCTGCTGGCATAGCTGCGCCCGGCCGTCAGATTGACCACCGGGAAGAAGGCGGCGCGGGCCGCATCGACATTGGCATGCGCGGCGAAGAGATTGGCTTCGGCCTGGGCCACGTCGGGCCGGCGCAGCAGCAGTTCCGACGGCATGCCGGCCTGCACCGATGGCGACACGATGCCGTTCAGATTCTGCGCGTTGACGTCGAAGCCTTCCGGGCTGCGGCCCAGAAGGATCGCCAGCGCGTAACGGGCTTCGCGCTCCTGTTCGATCAGGCCGGGCAGGCGGGCTTCCTGGGTGGCGACCAGCGACTGTTCCTGGGCCAGATCCAGATTGGAGGACACGCCGTTGGTGACCTTGGCCTGGACCACGGTCAGGATGCGCTTGGCCGCGTCGATATTCTGGCGGGCAATGACGATGCGCTCGCGCGTCGCCAGCACGGTGAAATATTGCTGGGCCACGCTGGATGCGACGGTGAGACCCACAACCGATTCCGCATAACGGGCGGCGCGCAGATTTTCGCGGGCCTGATAGAGCTTGTCGCGATAAAGGCCCCAGAAATCCGCCGAATAGCTGGCGGCGACGCCGGCACCGAAGCTGTTGAAGGTGCGGCTGACGCCGCCCAGTCCATTGGTGCTGGTCGAACCCGAACTGGTGCGCTGGCGGTTGGCGTTGCCCTGAAGGTTGATGGTGGGAAGCAGGTTGGAGAAGGCGACCCCGTCCTGCGCTTCGGCTTGCAGCACGCGAGCGGCCGCGGCGGAAAGATCCAGATTCTCCTTTTGCGCCGTCTGCATCAGGGCCGGCAGTTCGTCCGACCGGAAATTCATCCACCAATTGGCTTCCGGCCAGATCGGGGCCTGCTTATCGACCACCGGCGCGGTGAAAGCGGGGGGGACGTCGCCGGGCTTGTCCAGGGGGGTGGGGTTGGGCGTGGTGCAGCCGGCCGCCACAAGGGCAATCATGCTGACAGACAGACCGCGGAAAATCGCTTTCATCGAACACTCGTTAAGCTATTGAAGCCGGACGGCCCCCGATTGGCGCCCCCTCATACCCGGCGCATGGCAATGCCGCAAATATGGCGAGGTGGGGCCTTTTAACAAGGGTGGGGACTGTAAAGCTTTGTCGCGGCAGGGCCGGTATTCGGGCTTTTTTCTTCCGGAAGCGGGTTCCGGGGGCGTCCGGCGGAAAGTGCCAGGCGAAAAATGAACGGCCGGACTGATGGCTTTACGTGGGGGGCACCAAAGCCGGTCCGGCCGTCCGTGTGGCTGTATCCCTTGGTGGAGCGCCGAATGGACACAAAGCCGAAGCCAAGATTGATCCCGTCGCGATGGGCGGGAAAGATCGGAAGCCCTCGAAATTTGTAATGGAATGTCGCCAATCCTTTGCGCTTAAGAAAGGTGGCGAAGGAAATCGCCCCTTGGGTCCGATTGCGCTTTTTTAACCTGCCCTTTGGAGGCGCGATTTTTTTGCGAAGATGGAATCAGCCCGCCGATACGGCATCCGCAATGGTGATGACACTTCCGTGACCATACGAAATCCTTTCTGCCCTATCCGAAATGAGGTCCGCATGACCATGCCGTATATCGCGCCAATCCTGCTGCTGTGCTGCTCCAATGTCTTCATGACGTTTGCTTGGGCGAGGAGCGGTCCGGCATGGCCGGACGCAAAGCGCCAGTGGCGCTTTGCGAGCGACGAGCGCGCCGAGCTTGGGCGAGGCGCGGGTGGTGAAGGCGCGCCGTACTTCTTTTCCGTGGGGGAACAATGACTTTTCCGTATATCGCGCCGATTCTTCTTCTCTGCTGCTCGAACGTCTTCATGACATTCGCGTGGTACGGCCAGCTCAAATTCCCCAATACGGCATTGTGGATTCTGATCCCCTTAAGCTGGGGCATCGCGTTCTTCGAATATCTTCTCGCCGTCCCCGCCAATAAGATCGGCCATCAAGTCTATTCGGCGGCGCAATTGAAGACGATGCAGGAGGTCATCACCCTGGTGGTGTTCGCGATCTTCTCGGTGACGTATCTGGGCGAGTCCTTGAAATGGAATCACGTTGTTGCATTCGGCTTTCTCGTCTGCGCCGCCTACTTCGCGTTTCACAAATTTTGAAATTCAGGTAGCCGGCCACGGACTATCGTGAAAACTGTCCACCGGCCGAAGCGGGATCGGCAGGGCGGGATTGGCGCCGATGTAAAGCTCCAAGGTCATCTGGTTGCTCGACTTGTCCCATTCCATCTGGGGGGCGAATTCGCCCGGCTTGCGGAAGGTCTTGCCGTCGAAATCGAAAGGCCGGGGCGTGACCGTGTCCCAGGCCGTGATCAGATCGGCGGCCAGCTCCTCCCGGATCGCCTGAAGCCGCTCCGGGCGGGCGGTCTGCATGTTGGTGATGTCCGGGGCGCTGATCTTCACCAGGCCGTCGGCCGTGATCTCCACCCGGGCCGCCACCAGGGTGCCGTTGCTGGCATAGCCGCCTTCCCATTTGCCCTCGGGGGGCCGGGGTTTGGAGCACGCCGTTAACGCCAGAAAAGCCAGAGCGACCGCAATCTTGCGCATTGGGGGCTCGACTCAGGAATGACGGTGTCAGCATACGCCGCCTTGCTGAAAATGTGGACATAACCGGAATGACGAGCCCAACCCTTGCCGGGGGCTCGTCCGGTTGATAGGGGAAGGCGTAATTTTGCGCAGGTTTGTCATGCCGTTGCCGAAAGATTTCCTCGCCCAGTCCCTGAACCGCATCCAGCCCTCGCCCACCATCGCGGTGACGCAGAAGGCGCGCGACCTGAAAGCGGCGGGCCGCGACGTGATCGGCCTTGGGGCCGGCGAACCGGATTTCGACACGCCGGACAACATCAAGGATGCGGCCATCGCGGCCATCAAGCGGGGCGAAACCAAATACACCGCGGTCGAAGGCATTCCCGAACTGCGCGCCGCCATCGCCAAGAAGTTCAAGCG
>JAFECO010000216.1 GCA_018242085.1 Pseudomonadota bacterium | reverse complement strand
GAGAAGGCTGGTCCCGAATTGCAGCCCGGCCTGCGCGCGCTGCTGTTTCCGTTTTACTGATCGCCATCTTTTAATTGGTCGCGCCCGAAATTCGGCGCCGCTGAATCCTGGCCGATATCCACGATCGAACGCCGGATGGCGCGCGTCCGCGTGAACAGATCGAACAGCATCTGGCCGTTGCCGTCGCGCACCGCGCGCTGCAACAGGCTGAGATCCTCGTTGAAGCGCCCCAAGACTTCCAGCACTGCGTCGCGATTGTTGAGGAAGACGTCGCGCCACATGATGGGATCGGACGCGGCGATGCGGGTGAAATCGCGAAAGCCGCCGGCCGAGAATTTGATCACTTCGGTCTCGGTGACCTTTTCCAGGTCATGCGCCGTGCCCACGATATTGTAGGCGATCAGATGCGGCACATGGCTGGTCATCGCCAGCACCAGATCGTGATGACCCGCTTCCATCACTTCGACCTGGCTGCCGCAGCCTTCCCAGAATTGCTTCAACTTCGCCACCGCGCCCTCATCCGCGCCGGGCGGCGGGGTGATGATGCACCAGCGATGATCGAACAGGCTGGGAAAGCCCGCGTCGGGTCCCGACTGTTCGGTGCCGGCGATGGGATGGGCAGGGAGGAAATGCACGCCCGCCGGGACGAAAGGCGAGACATCCTTCAGCACCGCGCTTTTCACCGAACCCACATCGGACAGGATAGCGCCGGGCTTCAGATGCGGCGCGATGGCGGCCGCGACGTCTTTATAACTTCCCACCGGCGAGCAGAGGATCACCAGGTCGGCGCCGTTCACCACATCGGCGAGGGTCGGCGCGATGGCGGCCAGTTTCAGCGCGGCGGCGCGCTTTCGCACCGCCTCGCTGGCGTCATAGCCCGCAATGGTCTCGGCCAAGTGTTGGCGCTTGATCGCATGCGCCAGGGACGAGCCGATCAGGCCCAGGCCGATCAGGGCAACCCGCTCGAACATCAGCGCCCCATGAATTCGCGCAAAGCCGCGACCACGCGCTCATTCGCCTCGGCCGAACCGATGGTGAGGCGCAAGGCATCCGGCAAACCATAACCCGCGACCCCACGCAGGATCAGACCCTTGCTGCCCAGGAACGCGTCCGCCTTGGCCGAACTCTTCTCGGAATTTTTTTGCCCTACCGCTCCGCTACTTGAGGGCGAGGGAAACTGGATCAGCACGAAATTGGCCACGCTTTCATTCACCGTCAGGCCCAGCTTGCGGATCTCGTCGGTGAGATAGGTCTTCCATTGCTCGTTATGGGCCACAGACCGTTCGACATGGGCGCGGTCGCGGATCGCTGCGGCGCCGGCATATTGCTGCATCATGGAGACGTTGAACGGCCCCCGGATGCGGTTGAGCACATCGCAGACCGACGCGGGCGCATAAGTCCAGCCGATCCGCATCCCCGCCAGGCCGTGAATCTTCGAAAAGGTGCGGGTCATCACCACATTGGGATAGCGCGACACCATTTCGATGCCCGCTTCGTAATCATTCTTGCGGACATATTCGCTATAGGCGGAATCGATCACCAGCATCGTGTCCGGCGACAGGCCCGCATGCAGGCGGCGCATCTCCTCATGGCTGATGTAGGAGCCGGTGGGATTGTTGGGATTGGCGATGAAGACCATGCGCGTCTTGGGCGTCACCCGCGCCAGCGCTGCATCGACATCGAAGCGCAGCTTGGGGTCCGGTATCTCCACCGGCGTGGCGCTGTTGGCCAGAGTGGCGATTTTGTAGAGGATGAAATCATGCTCGCTGTAGAGCACTTCGTCGCCGGGCCGAAGATACCCGTTGGCCAGCATGGTGAGGATCGCGTCGGAGCCGTCGCCCGAAACCACGATCCGGGCCGGGTCCAGGCCATACACGTCGCCGATGGCCTCGCGCAGGATCTGGGCGCTGCCTTCCGGATAAAGCTCCAGGTCGTGCGCCGCCTTGAGCAGCGCCTCGACCGCCAAGGGGCTCGGCCCCAGCGGGCTCTCGTTGGACGACAGCTTGACGACGTGTTCGACACCCGCCAGGCCGGCGCGGCCGGCCACATAGGGCGTGATATCCAGAACGCCGGGCTTGGGTGTCAGTGTCATATTTCCAGTCCAGAAAAGGGCCGTATTGATAGTGGCAGGGCTGTCCAAAAGCAAAGAAAGTCCGGGAGCGACGGCCAGGAAAAGTGGGACGAGCGCAGCGAGGAGCGGTTTTCCGTCCGGCCGCGCGACCCACAAACAAACAGGCAAACCTGCCATTCATTGACAGGGGGGCCCCGCCACCTTAGCTACGCCTTCCGACTGTTGGACATGCCATGACCGAGACGGCAAATCCGCGATTTTTACGGCCGCTGAGCGCGCCAGGGGCCGATGCCGGCAAGGCCGTGAATTTCGGCCCCGACAAGCCGCTGATGCTGGATTGCGGGCGCACGCTGTCGCCTTTTTCCATCGCCTATATGACCTATGGCACGCTGAACGCGGCCAAGAGCAATGCCATCCTGATCTGCCATGCCCTGACCGGCGACCAGTTCGTGGCATCCGAGCATCCCGTCACCGGCAAGCCCGGCTGGTGGACCATGATGGTGGGGCCGGGGCGTCCCATCGACACCGACCGCTTCTTCGTCATCTGCGCCAATGTCATCGGCAGCTGCATGGGCTCGACCGGCCCCGCCGAAATCGATCCGGCGACAGGCAAGCCTTACGCGCTCGATTTCCCGCTGGTGACGATCCGCGACATGGTCCGCGCGCAGGCGATGCTGCTGGACGCGCTGGGGATCGAAACCTTGCTGGCCGTGATCGGCGGCTCGATGGGCGGCATGCAGACGCTGCAATGGGCGGCGTCCTATCCCAAGCGCGTGCGCGCGGTGATGCCCATCGCCTGCGCCGCGCGCCACTCCGCGCAGAACATCGCATTCCACGAAGTGGGCCGCCAGGCGATCATGGCCGACCCGGACTGGAAAGGCGGCGATTATCAGAGCCACGGCACCCGCCCGTCCAAAGGCCTGGCGGTGGCCCGCATGGCCGCGCACATCACCTATCTTTCGGAAATGGCGTTGCAGCGCAAATTCGGCCGCAATCTGCAGAACCGCGAAGCTCTGTCGTTTCAGTTCACGCCGGATTTCCAGATCGAATCCTATCTGCATCACCAGGGCGCGACCTTCGTCGATCGCTTCGACGCCAATTCCTATCTCTACATCACGCGGGCGATGGATTATTTCGACCTGGCGGAAGATTATGCCGGTCACCTGGCCGATGCGTTCCGCGACTCGCCCAATCGCTTCTGCATCATCTCCTTCACGTCGGACTGGCTCTTTCCCACCGCCGAGAATAAGCGCATCGCCCATGCCCTGAACGCGGTGGCGGCAAAAGTGAGTTTTGTCGAGATCAAGACCGACAAGGGCCACGATTCCTTTCTGCTGGACGAGCCGGAAATGTTCGACACGGTGCGCGGCTTTCTCAATGCCGTGGCGTCGGCGGATGGTCTGGCATGAGCGGCGCTTCCAACCTCCGCGCCGATTTGGCCGCCATCGCGGAAATGATTCCGGATGGCGCGCGAGTGCTGGATGTGGGCTGCGGCGACGGCGCCTTGCTGGAGCATCTGGTGCGCACCAAAAAAGTCGATGGCCGCGGCATCGAATTGTCGCAGCAGAATGTGAATGCCTGCGTGGCGCACGGCTTGGCGGTGGTGCAAGGCGACGCGGATTCGGATCTGGGCGAATATCCCGACCAGGTGTTCGATTTCGTCATTCTCAGCCAGACCATCCAGGCCACGGAAAAACCGTCGCAAGTGCTGGAGCACATGCTGCGCATCGGGCGGCAGGCGGTGGTTTCGCTGCCCAATTTCGGTCATTGGCGGGTGCGGCTGGCGCTCTTGTTCGGCGGCCGGATGCCGCGCACCCGCGCGCTGGGCTATAGCTGGTACGACACGCCCAACATCCATCTGTGCACCATCGCGGACTTTGTGGA
>JAFECO010000215.1 GCA_018242085.1 Pseudomonadota bacterium | reverse complement strand
GAGTTTGGTGCAAAGCTCGATGCCCGGCAGCACCGATTGCGGATCGACGCCCCGCTCGAAGCGGTAGCGGGCATCGGAAATGATGCCCAGCTTGCGGCCCGCGCGGGCGACACGCACCGGATCGAACCAGGCGGATTCGATGAAGACGTTTTTTGTTTCCAGCGAACAGCCCGTGTCCTCGCCGCCCATCACGCCCGCGATGCCGCGCGCGAAACTGTCGTCGGCGATCACCACCGTCTCGCCGTCCAGCACATAGGTCTTGCCGTCCAGCGCCAGCACCTGCTCGTGGTCGTTCGCCATGCGGGCATGCAGATTGCCGGAAAGCTT
Source organism: Pseudomonadota bacterium (assembly GCA_018242085.1). Lineage (GTDB taxonomy): Bacteria > Pseudomonadota > Alphaproteobacteria > Micropepsales > Micropepsaceae > Rhizomicrobium. The sequence goes on along the minus strand of JAFECO010000215.1, from coordinate 3,637 downwards.
GTCGGCATCGAACACATGCAGCGGCCGGCCGCGATCCTGGGCGATCAGGTTGGTGGCATCGACCAGCGCCGAAATCGACTTCATGCCCACCGCTTTGAGGCGATCCTGCACCCATTGCGGGGACGGGCCGTTCTTCACATTGCGGATCAGCCGGCCCGCGAAGATCGGGCAGGCATTCCTGTCTTCCGGCGCGAAATCGAGGGTGATCTTTTTCGGATTGGGGAATTTGCCCGCCACCGGATCGATCTTCTTGGTCTTGAGCGTGCCCAGGCCCGCCGCCGCCAGATCGCGGGCGATGCCATGGACGCTGGCGGCGTCGCCGCGATTGGGTGTGATCGAGACATCGATCACCGGATCGGTCAGGCCCAGCGCCGGAGCGGCGGGCGCGCCGACAATGGCTTCAGATACCAGTTCGATGATGCCATCATGATCTTCGCCCAGCAGCAATTCGCGGGCCGAACACATCATGCCGCGCGATTCCACGCCCCGGATGGTGCCGATCTTGAGCGCTTCGCCGGTGACCGGAATGACGGTGCCGGGCCTGGCCAGCACCACCTTGATCCCGGCCCGCGCATTGGGCGCACCGCAGACGATCTGCAGCAGGTCCTTGTCGCCGGTGTTGACCATGCAAAGCCGCAGCTTGTCGGCGTTGGGATGCTTTTCGGCGGTCACGATCTCGGCGACGGTGAAATCCTTCAGCCGCGCGCCGGCATCTTCCACGCTTTCGACTTCCAGCCCGATGCTGGTGAGTTTGTCGGCAATGGTCTGAACATCGGCGGCGGTGTCCAGGTGTTCTTTCAGCCAGGATAATGTGAACTTCACTTGGACAGCCCTCCATCCAAAGTCGGGATGTCGAGGGCGGCGAAACCGTAATGGCGGAGCCAGCGAAGGTCGGACTCAAAGAAGCTGCGAATGTCGGGAATGCCGTATTTCAGCATCGCCATCCGGTCCAACCCGAAGCCGAAGGCAAAGCCCGTATAGCGCGTGGGATCGATGCCGCAATTGGCCAGCACCTTGGGATGCACCAGGCCCGAGCCGCCCAGCTCCAGCCAGTCATTGCCATGGCCGAAGGTGATCTTGCCGGGCACCGACCGGTCGCAGCGCATGTCCCATTCCAGGCTGGGTTCGGTGAAAGGAAAAAAGCTGGGCCGCGCGCGCAGTTCGATATCGTCGATCTCGAAGAAGGCCTTGCAGAATTCCTCCACCGTCCATTTCAGATGGCCCAGGTGAATGCCCTCGTCCACCACCAGCGCCTCGACCTGATGGAACATGGGCGAATGGGTGGCGTCAGAATCCACCCGATAGGTGCGGCCCGGTGAAATGATGCGGATGGGCGGCTTCTGGTTCAGCATGGTGCGCACCTGCACCGGCGAGGTATGCGTGCGCAGCACATGGCTGCTGCCGTCCGGCTGCGGCGCCACATAGAACGTATCCTGCATCTGGCGCGCGGGATGGTCGGGTGGGATGTTCAACTTGGTGAAATTGTAATCGTCATATTCGACGTCCGGGCCTTCGGCGACGGCAAAGCCCATATCAGCGAAGATGGCGGTGATCTCGTCCAGCACCTGGGCGATGGGATGCACACTGCCTTGGCTTTCCGGGCGGGGCGGCAGGCTGACATCGACGGTTTCGGTTTTCAGCCGCGCGTCCAGCGCCGCATCGGCCAGCTCGGTCTTGCGCGCGGCGATGGCGTCGGTGACGGCGTCGCGCAGGCTGTTGAGGAGCGGGCCCTGGATTTTCCGCTCGTCCGGGCTCATCGCGCCCAGCGTCTTCAAAAGTTCGCTGACCGAGCCTTTTTTGCCCAGGGCGGCGACGCGGATTGCTTCCAGCGCGGCTTCATCGCCGGCGGCCAGGACCTGCGCCAGAATTTCGGATTGAAGGGAAGCTGCGTCAGCCATCGGAAACCAAATCCATGAAAGGAATCAGCGGCCCGCTTTCATAGCAGGCCGCTTGCTCCGATGGCGTTTGAATTCAGGCTTTCGCTGCGCCCGCCTGATCCACCAGAGCCTTGAAGGCGGCGGGCTCGTGGATGGCGAGGTCGGACAGAACCTTGCGGTCGATCTCGATACCGGCGCCGGCGAGCCCGCTGATAAATCGGCTATAGGTCACGCCATGCTCGCGGCAGGCCGCGTTGATGCGCTGGATCCAGAGCGCGCGGAAATTCCGCTTGCGCTCCTTGCGGCCAATATAATTGTGCTGCAGCGACTTATCGACGGCGGCATTGGCCGTGGTGATGTTGTTTTTGCGGCGGCCGCGAAAGCCCTTGGCCTGCTTGAGAACCTTGTTGCGGCGGGCGCGGCTGGGTACGGCGCGGGGAGAACGGGACATGGTGTGGCCTCCTTACGCGTAGGGCATCCAGCGCTTGACGCGCTGGGTTTCGGACACCGACACAGTGTCGTGAAGTTCTTTGCGGGTCCGCTTGGACTTGCTGATCAGGCGGTGGCGCTTATAGGCCTTGCCTGTCTTGAGTTTCCCGGTCGCGGTGAATTTGAAGCGCTTTTTGGCGCCCGACTTGGTCTTCATCTTGGGCATTTCGCTCTCCTCTGGCGGCCAAAGGGCCGCATAGCTTTCATGGGTCGCCACGGCATGCCCAGCCGGGCGGCCCGAAAGAGGGCGCGTTAAAAGGCAAAACCGGAAGAAAGGCAAGCCCGCCTAGGCGGAATCCTTGTCTTCGTCACGGCGGTCACGGGTGGGGCTGGACGAGGATGCGCCGGTGACGCCGAAATCCTTGGATTGGCTGCCGCCTTCGACCAGATCGAAGCCTTCCGCCACCAGTCCGCGCTTCAAAAGCTCGCGCACGGCGGAAGCCCGGCTGGGCATGCGCCGGTTGAAGCGCCACGTGTCCAGGGCCTCCAACTCCTTGTCGGTGAGCATGATCTGAAGCCGCTCGCCGCGGGTTAAATCATTCATGCGCCCCTCCTAAGTCATTGCTTGTAAATAATAATCTGTATCTTACTCACTTTTGGCAGAATGCTTAAAATGCGCATTCGGGATACTGAACGAACTATGGGGACCGGAGGTTCCTTGCTGAAAGAGCCGAAAGCGCGCCAAAATCCCCTTTTGCTAACTTAAGCCTTTGAATTTCCTTGGTAAAATTCTTGTGATGCTCGCTGTGCGAGCATAGGGTGAAAACAGAAAGGAGGGCTGCCATGGACGCAATCCTCACACCTCCCGACCGTATCGCCGAAGCCAATCACCGGATGGCCAACAGCCTGACCCTTCTTAGCGGCCTGGTGCGGATGCAGGCCAAACATGCCGGCCGGGCCCCCAAGCCCCTCTCCAATGCCGAAGTCCGGCTGATGTTTGACAGCCTTGCCGCCCGGATCGCAACCTTGGGTCAACTTCACCGCATGCTGGCCCACATCCCCGCGGACGGCGCCATCGATCTCAACCGGCATCTGCGCGATCTCAGCGACACGCTGATGGCGGCTTTCTCCTCGGATCTGCAGCCGGTGGCGATCACCCATCGCGGAGCCGCGTGCCACTTGTCGGCAAAAAATGTTCAGCCTCTGACCCTGATCCTGTGCGAACTCCTCACCAATGCCATGAAATATGCCCATCCCTCCGGCGTGCCGCTGCATATCGGCTTATGCTGCGAAGCCCATGCAAATGGAGATCTGGTGGTGCGCGTCAACGA
>JAFECO010000214.1 GCA_018242085.1 Pseudomonadota bacterium | reverse complement strand
TCGGCCTATCTGATGGCGGGCACCGGCGCGGACCAGGGCTATGTCTATACCGACACCTTCGTGAAGACGGCGGAAGGCTGGCGCTTCAAGACCCGGGAAGTGCGCCAAAACACGCCGGAGAATCCTAGTAAGTGATCTCCGGCGCCTTGCCGCCGATCAGGTCGCTGAGGAGGCGGCCTGATCCCGCCGCCATGGTCCATCCCAGGGTGCCGTGGCCGGTGTTGAACCAGAGATTGGCGATCCTGCTTTTGCCGATCACGGGCGGGCCGTCCGGCGTCATGGGGCGAAGGCCGGTCCAGAAGCTGGCCTTGCTCACATCGCCCGCATGGGGGAAGAGATCGGTGACCACATGGTTCAAAGTGTGGCGGCGGGATTCGCGCAGCTTGAGATTATAGCCGGTGAGTTCGGCGGTGCCGCCCACCCGCACCCGGTTGCCCAGGCGGGTGACGGCGACTTTGAACGTCTCGTCCATCACGGTGGATTGCGGCGCGCCGCCTTCGTCCGAGATCGGCAGGGTGAGGGAATAGCCTTTCACCGGATAGACCGGCAGCGACAAGCCCAGCTGGCGTGCCAGAAGCGGCGAATAGCTGCCCATCGCCATCACGAAAGCATCGCCTGTGATGCGCGTGGCGCCGGTGGGTCCGGTGACCCGCACGGCGGCGATGCCCGATGCGCCCTGTTCCAAACCGTTGATGGTGTGGCCGAAGAGAAACTCCACCCCCCGCTGGCGCGCCAGGGTCGCCAGCGCCTTGGTGAACATGAAACAGTCGCCGGTTTCGTCGCCCACCAGGCGCAGGCCGCCCACGATCTTTTCGCGCACATGCGCCAGCGCCGGTTCGGCGGCGATGCATCCGGCCCGGTCGAGCAATTCGTAGGCGACGTTGAAGCGCTTCAGCACGGCGATGTCGGCTTCGGTGCCGTCGAGTTGTTTTTGCGTGCGGAAGAGCTGCAAGGTGCCTTTCATTCGCTGGTCATATTGAATGCCCGTGTCGGCGCGCAGCTGCTCCAGGCAGTCGCGGCTATATTGCGCCAGGGCCAGCATGCGCGCCTTGTTGCGTTCATAGCGCGCGGCGGTGCAGTTGCGCAGCAAGGCCAGGCCCCACAGGATCATGGCCGGATCGGGCCGGGGACGGATCACCAATGGCCGAAAATGCATGAACAGCCATTTGATCGCCTTGATCGGAAGGCCCGGCGCCGCCCAGGGCGCCGAATAGCCGGGCGAGATTTCCCCGGCATTGGCGAAGCTGGTTTCCAGGCCCACGCCCGGCTGCCGTTCGATGACCGTGACCTGATGACCGGCGCCTGCCAGATAATAAGCGGTCGAAACGCCGATCACGCCGCCGCCCAGAATAACGATTTTCACCGGTTCCCCATGCCCTGTTGCTGTGCCGGAGGTTAGCACAAAGCCATGCGGGTTGGCAGTTTTGCTCAGCGATCCGCGCGGATGGTGGTATGCAGAAAATTGGACTGTGCCGGAAATGCCGCAATGATTGGGAAAGTATTGCTGCCCGGTCCGGTGATTTCCGGTCAGGCTTCAATCGGCCGCGGCTTCATTCCACCGGCCGGCTTTCAGCCGCTCCTGATAGCTCGCTTCGGTTTCGGCCAAGGAGCTGCCGGATATCTTGATTCCGAATGACGGCTCGTGACGCTGCAAGGCCTTGACGATGAGGTCATAGACCGCCGGCTGATAATGCGAGCCGTCATAGGTCAGATTCGGATTGTTGGTGATGCGGGAGGGAATGGAGAAGTCATACATCTCGTCAAAATGCTCGGCGGTGGCATGCAGGGCCTTCAAATAGACCGGTAAGAGGCCCCAAAGCTGATACTGCTTGATGCGGGCCGAGGCCAGCGGCGTGGCGAAGGCGACCAGATGCGCTTTGGGGAAAAGCGTCCGGAAGTTCGCGAATTCCGGCACATTCTTGAGGCTCATGTGCAACTTCTCGCCCGGCGCGGTCTTGAGGCGCAATATCGGCATGGTCCCGGCATCGGCGCGGATTTTGCCGGTGAGGTCCTTGCCATAATAGCGCGCCTTGGGCGCGGAATCGGAAATGGTCTTGAGTGACCATTTTGCGACGTCGAGCGAAAAGTAATATTGCCAGAAATGGGGCGTCCTGTTTTCGCGAACGGGCTCCGCCAGATTGGCGGGGGTAAGATTATCGATGAAATTCGCGTCCTCGATGCCGACCATGATCAGGTCGGGCTCTCGTGTGGCGTGCTGCTTGATGTATTTTGCGTAAGCGACAAGCTCGCCCGGCGATGCATATTCAAACGACACCAGGAAGCAATTATGGCCCGCGACGTTCCGGAAATTGAGCATCCCGACCCGCGAGGCGCCGAATATATAGCAGTCATAATCGCGCTTACTCGTCACGAAATGCGCGATGCGCGCGGTGCGCTCGTCCCAGGGAAAATTACGCGGGGCAATCTTATCGCCGCCGAAGAACCACAAGGGATCGACCAGATAGTTCAACAGGCCGGTGCCCCCCATGATGGCCGCCGCCAGGAACATGATGGTCGCTAGATAAAGCTTGGTCCTGTCCTTCGGCATCATCCGACCGTCAGAATTGGAAGTAGAGGAATTCGGAATGTTGCGAAAGGCTGATGAGCGCCAAGCCCGCCGCGACGCCGATCGAAACGGCCCATTTCAGGTCGGGCATCCATTGCAGAAGGCGGTGGCGGCTCGCGGTCGCCTGGCCGAGCGCGGCGGGGAATTTGGCCATGATCTGCTGGGTGTTGGGCAAAAACCAGGCGATCGCGAAAAGGACCGCGACCCTGAGCGTGGTTTGCGCCATCGATCCGAAGCCGTCTTCCCAGCCTGAAAGCAGGCCGCCCCCATGCAGTCCAACCATGCCGCTGAGGAGTGCGGTGGCATCACCCGCGGTCTCGGCGCGGAAGAATATCTGCGCTGCCAGGGCGGCGACATAGGTGAGCAGCACCTGGGCGATCACGATTGCGGCGTAGGCGATGGGGGGCTTCGGATCCTGGCGCGCGGGCGCGGGCGCGAAGGTGCGCCAGGCATGATTGGCAATCAGGTAAAAGCCGTGCAGCAGGCCGAATATGAGAAAGGTCAGTCCGGCACCGTGCCAGACGCCTGCCAGCAGCATGGTGATGAAGATGGGGATGGCGATCATGTTGAGAAAGCCGCCCGCGCTCTTGGCGTCGCGGGTGAGGGTGGACGCGCCCCGCGCGATGCGCCGCCGGGTGATCCAGATCGCCATGGGATTGTAGAGATAAAGCGTCAGGTAGCGCGTCAGGGTCATGTGCCAGCGCTGCCAGAAATCGATGATGCTGCGGGCCTTGTAGGGCGAATTGAAATTCAGGGGAAAGCGGATGTTGAACATATAGGCCAGCCCGATCGCCATGTCGGAATAGCCGGAGAAATCGAAATAGAGCCGCAGCGAATAGGACAGCGCCGTCAGCCAGGCCGGAACCAGCCCCAGTGTGCCGGGGGCATCGAAGCCGGCGTTGGAAACCTGGATCAGGGAGTCGGCGACCAGGACCTTCTTGGTCAGCCCGATAATGAAAATGGTGAGGCCGACCGCCATGTTGCGGTGACTGAACCGGTAGGTCTCGCTGTTGCTGAATTGGGGCATGATCTCCCGGTGATGGAGGATCGGCCCTGCGATCAGGTGCGGAAAGAAGGTGACGAACAGGCAATAGCTGAAGAAATCGCGATCCTTGGCCACGCCTTGGCGGCAGTCGATCAGGTATCCGATCTGGGTGAAGGTATAGAAGGAGATGCCCAGCGGCAGGATGATGGGGTCGAGCTTCAAGCTGGTGACGCCCAAAGAATCCAGAAAGCCCATCAAGACGAAAAGATATTTGTAATAGACCAGGACCGCGAGGTTGGCGGTGATGCCGAGCGCCAGGATCGCGCTCTGGCGCAAATCGAATCCCTCATTGCGGGTGATCCAATGGCTGATCGAATAGTTGAAGGCGATCGAGCCCATCAGGATGAGCACGAAAGGCGGATTCCACC